>CAUJJL010000083.1 GCA_963205455.1 Verrucomicrobiota bacterium | reverse complement strand
GTCCGGCTCGGCGGCAGGGAAAGACTGCGCGCATCGGCCGCGTGGATCGTGGCGGCGCCGCCCAGGGCGTTGCGGGCAATATGCGCGATGCGGGGACGCGTTTCCACGCCGACAAGGAAACGTTTCGCTGGGTTTTGCGGTAACGGCCCACCGGATGCCGGCACGGCAGACCGAGTGCTCGCGTCCTCTGCCAGAAGGGCGAGCATGAGCCCCTGTCCGCAGCCCACATCGAGCACCGTGCCCTCTCGATTGACCAGGCGCTGCTCCCAGACGGCGCGATAGAGCGGGTCGTGCAGGAGCTTTCCGCGGGCGAAGCGCCACGCAGTGATGCCCGAGCTTCGGTATCGCCGGCTCGCGCGCTCCGCGAGGTCCTCAAATGTCGGGGAAGTCACGCTGCCAAGCGAATCAGGGTCGGCGTTCGGCCGCAAGTGTGCGCGGATTGGCCGTCGCGCTCCCGCGAGCATTCGAAGGCGTCTGTCCGATCTCTCTACGGATCGCCGACAAATTTAGTAACTAATCGGTTATAAAAATCAGCGCCTAGCGGATTTCGCATCAACATATTGTGGAAAACCGCGCTAAGAGGATGAAAGACGGCTTGAACTCGCGCGTAAACTCGAACCGACTGGAAGGGATACCTTGCTCATGACTGCAACCAGCGATCCCGTCCCCGCATTGCCCTGCCGACCTGATGAGGCCGACGACTTGCTGTCGGTTCCTTCCCAGCGCACGATCGACCTCGTGGCAACCTTGCAGGGGCCGGTTGTGGTCCTGGGCGCGGGCGGCAAGATGGGCCTGCATCTGTGTCGGATGCTGAAGCGGGCGGCGGATGCCGCGGGATCGAAAGTGAAGGTCATTGCGGTCTCGCGCTTCTCGACGCTTCGGGATCGTGACAGTTTTACCGCCTCCGGGATCGAAGCCCTGTCGGCCGATCTGTCGGTCCCGGAGGATGTGGCCCGGCTGCCGGATGCGCCGGTGGTGTTTTTTCTCGCCGGGGTCAAATTTGGAACGGCGGGGGATCCCGGTCTCCTCGAAAAGATGAATGTCGCCATGCCGAGGCTCGTGGCGGAGCGGTACCGCCGCGCGCGCATGGTCGCGTTTTCAACCGGCTGCGTCTATCCGTTCGTTGAGCCGTCCTCCGGCGGTGCGAGCGAATCCACTCCTGTGGGTCCGACTGGCGATTACGCCAAATCCTGTCTTCAGCGTGAACAGGCATTTGTGGATGCCTCGGCGAAATGGGGAACGCAGGTTGTGCTGATTCGACTGAATTACTCGGTGGAGTTTCGTTACGGAGTCCTGGTCGATGTCGCGGACAAGGTACGCAAGCAGCAGCCTATTGACGTTTCGATGGGCTACGTGAACCTGATCTGGCAGCCGGACGCACTGAATCAGATCATTCAGTCGCTCACCATAGCTTCCAGCCCCGCGGTTCCGATAAACATCACCGGTGCCGAAATCCTGCGTGTCCGCGACTTGGCCGAACGCGCGGGTGAGCTGTTTGGTGTTAAGCCGGTTATCGCCGGTCAGGAGGCAGCGACCGCCTGGCTTAGCAATGCGTCGTGGTCGCACCGACTTTTTGGCACGCCGCAGACCTCCGTTGCGACCATGCAGCAATGGATTGCCGCCTGGCTTGAGAACGATGGCGGAACCTGGGGGAAACCGACGGGCTTTGAGACACGCGACGGAAAGTTTTGAACCATGACCACGATTTCAGATCTTCGAAAACACCTCCTAGAAGGGCACGTCATTCCCGCGTTGCCGCTTGCCTTGGACAGGAAACGCCGCTGGACGGAACGACGCCAGCGCGCGGTGATGCGCTATTACCTGGATGCGGGCGTTGGCGGCATCGCCGTGGGGGTGCATTCCACGCAATTTGAAATTCGCGAAAGCAAACATGGACTCTACCGTCCCGTCCTGGCGCTCGCCTCCGAAACCATCGATTCCTGGAAACCGCTTCGGAGTCAGGCGCGGATCAAGATTGCCGGGCTTTGCGGACTGACGCCCCAGGCCTGTGCCGAGGCCGACATCGCGCGCGAACTGGGCTACCATGCCGGGCTCCTCAGTCTGGGTGCATGGGGACAGGCGAAGGAAAAGGATATCGTCAGGCACTGTCGGGAGGTCGCCCGCACGATTCCGCTCGTGGGCTTTTATCTGCAGCCGTCGGTTGGGGGGCGCGTCCTGAGTTACCGCTTCTGGCGGGATTTTGCGGAGATTCCGGGAGTCGTCGCCATCAAGATGGCCCCCTTCAACCGCTACCAGACCCTCGACGTCGTTCGGGCTGTGCTGGAATCCGGACGCGAGGACATCGCCCTCTATACGGGCAATGACGACAATATCATCGTGGACCTGCTCACTCGGTTTCATTTTGCAGGCCGCGAGCGTTTTATTGTCGGCGGTCTGCTCGGACAATGGGGCGTCTGGACGGCAAGGGCAGTTGCGATGCTGAAGGAGATCAAGAGTGCCCGCGTGAAGGGTCGTCTCGATGCGGGGTGGCTTGATCGCAACGCCGCACTGACCGATGCAAATGCGGCGGTCTTTGACGCCGCAAACCGGTTTGCGGGGTGTATTCCTGGGATCCATGAGATCCTCCGTCGCCAGGGGATCTTTGAAACCATCCATTGCCTGAATCCGCACGAGCGCCTTTCGCCGGGGCAGGCAGCGGAACTGGACCGGGTTTCGAAGGCCTACCCTTGGCTGGTTGACGACGATTTCGTTGCCACCCATCTGGATCGCTGGCTTGCCTGACGCCGACGCCAGGTGATTGCGCCGACCGGTGTTTGAAAAAGCCGCTGGTTCTCCGCGGGCTTTTCGCCTTGGATGGAGAATCCTCCATGCAAGCCTCTGCGTTTTTCGACCTGCCGGATTCGCTCTCCGCTTTTGCAGCGGATTTCCCGTCGGATGTCCCCCCTTGGGAGTGGCTCCGGGCGATCGGGCCTGCGGTGGCACGCGCAACCCAGGGAAGATCGAGGCGGAATGAGCTGCCTCCCGGAGTTCATGTCGAGGGCGATGTCTTCATCGACCCTTCAGTCAGGCTGCCGGCGACCGCCACCCTGATCGGGCCTGCATGGATCGGGCCGGGCACGGAGGTACGCCCGGGTGCGTTTGTCAGGGGAAATGTCATCGTCGGACGCGGCTGCGTTCTTGGAAACTCCTGCGAGTTCAAGAATTGCCTCCTGCTTGATGGGGTGCAGGTGCCGCATTTCAGCTATGTCGGTGACTCGGTGCTCGGCAACAAGGCGCACCTCGGCGCGGGAGTGATTCTTTCCAACCTGCGCCTCGACCAGAAGCCGATTGTCGTCGTGATCGATGGCGTCGTGCACGCCACGGGACTGCGCAAGTTCGGCGCCATCCTTGGGGATTCGGCGGAGGTCGGATGCAATGCGGTGCTCAATCCGGGATCCGTGCTCGGCAAGCGTGCGCTGATCATGCCGACGGTCGCGTTTTCAGGTTATCTTTCCGCAAACACGATTGCGCGCTCCCGGGACGCCGTGATCCAGACACCGCGACGCGACTGACGAATCGCCCACCGCCGCGGAAATTTCCAATTTGAGATTTTTGCACCAACCCGGTTTGCTGTCCCTTTTCCATGCCCAGAACCCTTACAGGAATCCAGCCCTCCGGTGCGCTGCACATGGGCAACTATTTCGGGGCGATGCTTCCCGCGATCGAGGCGCAGGTGAATGGCGACTGCTTTTACTTCATCGCGGACTATCACTCGATGACTTCGCTGCTCGATCCGGGGCAGCGCAGAAAAAACACGCTTGATGTGGCACTGGACTGGCTGGCCTGCGGGCTTGATCCGCAGCGCTGCATTTTCTGGCGGCAGAGTGACGCACCCGAGGTGACCGAACTGACGTGGATCATCGGCACGCTGACGCCGATGGGGCTCCTTGAGCGCGCGCACAGTTTCAAGGACAAGACTGCGAAGGGCATCGCTGCAAACTTTGGGCTGTTTGCCTACCCGGTGCTTATGGCTGCCGACATTCTGTTGTACGACACGCACCGCGTGCCGGTCGGAAAGGACCAGAAGCAGCATGTCGAAATGACGCGCGACATCGCGATCAAGTTCAACCAGACCTATGGCGAGACTTTTGTGATTCCCGAACCGGTCATCCGCGATGATGTGGCCGTGGTGCCTGGGCTTGACGGGCAGAAGATGAGCAAGAGCTACGGCAATACGATCGACATTTTCGGTGACGAGAAGGCGACACGGAAGCGGATCATGGGAATTGTGATGGATTCGCGCACGCCGCAGGAGCCGAAACCCGATGCGGACAGAAATGTCGCAATCCAGCTCCTGAAGCTCGTCGCTAGACCCGATGCTGCAGCGGAGACGGAGCGCCGCCTGCGCGAGGGTGGGCTCGGCTACGGGGACCTGAAGAAGCAATTATTCGAGCAGGTCTGGAATTACTTTGCCCCCTATCGTGCGAAGCGGGCCGAACTCGCGGCAAACCTGGACTATGTCGAAAAGGTCCTTGCCGATGGCGCGGCGCGCGCCCGTGCGACGGGCAGGGAAGTGTTGCAGCGGGCGCGCCGGGCGAGTGGCCTCGAATAATCTCGGCGCCTCCGGTGCTCAGATCACCGGAGGATTTGGCGCCTCCAGCCGTGCGATCGCGGCCATGATGAGCTCGCTCGCGCGCTGGTAGCGCTCCCTGCCCGCGCGGGGATCATCGTAGTCGGCGGGCTGGATGACGGGTCCGAACGCCACGGAAACCCGGGTACCGAGGCGAACTTTTCCGTCCCGGCCAAACGCCTGGTGCGAATTGAAAATGCGCGCCGGAAGAACGGGCGCCTGCGTCTTGCAGGCAATGAGTCCGACGCCTGCCTTTGCCGACTGGAGATTGCCATCGGGCGAGCGGGTTCCCTCGGGAAACAGGATCAAGGCCTTGCCCGACTGGAGGGTTTGAAGGACCCGGCGGATGGCGGCGACATCCGTACCGCCATCGCGGTCGACGGGAATGGTGCCGACACCATCGAGCCACCAACTGGCGATTCCTGGCTTCCAGAGCGTCTTGCGTGCAAAGAAGGCCATCTGACGCGGAATCTGGGAACCGACTATCGGAGGATCGAGGTGGCTCGCGTGATTGCAGGCGACGATGAACGGACCTTCGGTCGGGATGTATTCCGTGCCGCTCACCTCACCGCGGAACAGCATGTCGTAGACGAGCATGCAGAGGTAGTGGAAAAACCCATACATCGGCTCCATGGTGACCTGGTCGTAGCGTCTGCTCATGGGAGATCAGCGGGAGTGTTTCGCGAGTTTTTCCTCGACGAGGGCGGCGACCTTGGAAACCACTTCTTCGAGGGTGAGATGCGTGGAATCGATGGCGATCGCGCCAGCGGGGATGGTCAGTGGGGCGGTCTTGCGCGAGGAGTCGAGGCGGTCGCGTTCCGCAACCGAATCCTGCTGGCCCTGCTCCGCGCGCCGACGGGCTCGCTCGCCGGGATCGGCGTGCAGGAAAAAGCGCAGATCGGCGTCCGGAAAGATTACGGATCCGATATCGCGTCCCTCCATGACGAGCCCGCGGAATCCGTGCTTCTGGGCGACATCGGCCTGGGCGCGTTGATAGTGGAGCAGGGTGGAACGCACGGAAGGAAGGGCGGCAAAGTGCGAAACCGCGGTGTTCACTTCGGGACTGCGGATCTCGTCGCCAGGAATCCTGCCGTTGATTTCGAGCGCCGCCGCGCTCCCTGAAACGCGTGTTCCCAGGGTGAACTGCTGCAAGGCCGACGCCACGGCGGCGGGATCGGAGTAGGCCACGCCCCTTCGGAGCATTTCCGCCGTGATGGCGCGGTAGTGGGCGCCCGTGTCGACATGCAGTAGCGGAAAGCAGGCTGCGAGGGAGCGCGCGGTCGAGGATTTCCCGGAAGCGGCGCCGCCATCGATGGCAACGATGAGTAGGGAGGATGGCTGGCCCATCAGGCTTGAAGCGAAAGTTGGCGAAGGTTTGCGAGAAGATCGAAGAAGTGAGGAAAGGTCTTGGCGCAGCAGGCAGGATTTCGAATCGTGAGCCAGGGCGTGCCATTGCCGCACAGGTCACGGCAGCCGAGAATTCCGAAACTCATCGCAAAACGATGATCGCCGTACGTCTCGATGATCTCCCCGGTCCGCAGGGGACGAGGCGTGATGGTGAGCGTGTCCTCTGTCTCGATCACGTCCTGCCCGAGCCGCCGCAGTTCACGAGCCATGCCGGATACGCGGTCCGTCTCCTGTTTGCGCGTGTGTGCAATGCCGGAGATGTGGGTGGGACCCTTGAGCAACGGGGAGATGGCTGCGAGAGTCAGAAACGTGTCGGAGATCTCGTGAAAGTTTTCGGAGAGGGTTTGTCCTTCGGGACGCAGACGCACGCGTTGCATCACATCGACGAAGGCGGAATCGCCCTGCAAACCTGCGCCGGGAGACCGCAGGCCGGGAAGTTCGAGCGAGCCGCCCACGACGAGCGGAAGGGCCTGAAAATAGCTGGCGGCGGTGGCATCCGGCTCGATGGCGTGCACACGCGGAGCCCGATAGGGAGTCGGCGAAAGCGTGAAGGTGCGTCCGTCTGCGGGTTTTGGCACGTGGACACCGAATTCGGCCATCAGACGCAAGGACATTTCCACAAAGGTCCAGCGCACGGATCCCGTGAGTTCGATGGTGATCGGCTCCGGGGAGCATGGTGCAATCATGAGCAAGGCGGAGAGCAACTGGCTGCTTTCGCTTGCATCGAGCGCGACTCTTCCTCCCCGGAGGCCTCCTCCCTTGATTTCCAGGGGAAAAAAACCTTCCTCGCCCGTGCACGCAATGCTCACGCCGAGTGAGCGCAGGGCGTCGATGAGCGGACGCATCGGGCGCTTGCGCATCTGGGGAACGCCATCGATGCGGAAGATACCGCGCGGTGCCGCGGCACAGAGTGCGGTGAGAAAACGAGCGGCCGTGCCTGCAAGGCCGACAAAGAGTGAAATCGGTTCCTGTGCGGCGCCCGACGCCGACCACGCCTTGTCCTGGCGAGCGATCTCCACCGTTCCGCTGGCCGCGTCCGAAATGACTTCGAATCCGAGTCGGCCAAGCGCCGCTGCCATGAGTTCAGTGTCCTCACTGAACAGCGCCCCCGTGAGTTTCACAGGCGTCGAACTCAGCGCACCGAGCATCAGCGCGCGGTTGGTGAGGCTCTTGGAACCCGGAAGCACGGCTTCGCCCCGTACGGGATGGGTGAACGGCGTGATAGGAAGGAGATCAGGCAGGATCATGCGACAGGCGGAGCCAAACGTGGCTCATGTGCGGCCGGAGCCAAGTGCGAATCCATGGTGGGCCTGCGTCAGGGCCGAAATGCGTCGCGGTAGGCCTTGCCGCGTTCGAGTCGCGCCTGGATCTCGAGCCAGTCGGAGTTGGCCAGTGCGGCGTGAAATCCCTCCAGTTCGCTCTGAAGCCCGCGCAGCGCCCGAAGAACCTCCTCGCGGTTGTTGCGCAGGATCTCCACCCACATCGTGGCGTCGCTCCCTGCGATTCGTGTGGTGTCGCGCAGGCCGCCTCCTGAAAAATTTCTCCAGCGCGAGGGACGTTGACTCAGGAAGGTGCACAGGGTTGTCGCCACGACCTGCGGAAGGTGGCTGATGTGGGCGACGATTTCGTCGTGCTCATCGGGCGGCAGCGTGGCGACATTGGCACCGAGATCGCTCCAGAAACGACTGACGATTTCCGTGGCGGAGGATGCGGTCGCGGAGAGGGGAGTAACAAAACAGACGCGGCCTTGAAAGAGATCCGGACTCGCGTTCTCCCATCCGGTCTTTTCGCTTCCGGCCATGGGATGGGAGCCGACAAAATGGGCGCGGTCGCCCAGTGCGGCGGCGCAGGCGCGGGTCAGCGCGCCCTTGGTGGACCCAACGTCGGTGACCGTGCATCCCTGTTTGACGTGGGGAGCGATTCTTTGCGCCAACTCGACGATTTTTTCGACGGGTGCGGCAAGAACCACGAGATCGGCGTTTCTCACCGCCTGTTCGGGCGTTGTTTCCACGGCGTCGCACCAGGCTTGCTTCTCCACCTGAAGACGAACTTCGGGTCGGCGCGCCCAGATGACAATGCGGCGAGCGACGGAGCGGTTGCGGGCGGCCATGGCAACGGATCCGCCGAGGAGGCCGGGGGCAAGGATGGCAAGGGTGTCGATCATGGCAGATCAGGATCCCAAACGAACGATGGTGTCGAACTCCGCCTTGCTCACCGGCATGACAGAGAGGCGGGTATGCCGGATCAACGGTAGCGATTTCAGCCCGGGTTCGCTCTTGATCCGGGTGAGGGGCACCGGCCGGGCGAGCGCCTTTCCGGCCTTGAGTTCGACGGCGACCCAGTCCTCGCCGGCTTCGGCCGTGGGGTCGGGAAACGCGGATTTTGTGACCTCGGCAAGGCCAACGACTTCCTTTGGCCCGCCGCTCACGTAGTAGAGCACGGAGTCGCCCTTTCGCATGGCTTTCAGATTATTGCGCGCCTGGAAATTGCGCACACCTGTCCATTCGGTCTTTCGATCGGCGACAAATTGAGACCATGGGTAGGATTCAGGTTCTTGCTTAACCAACCAGTATTGGATTGTCATGAAGGAGTGACAGCGATGCGCTGCCTAGAGAATGGAGCCGAGCGAGGATGAAAAGGCAAAAGCCCAGAGGGCAGTGCGACTGCTCTACCTGGTGATGTTCGTGGGGGTGAGCCTTCCGCTGCTGTTCTTTTTTCTGCATGGCTGCGAAACGTCAACCCCCAGCATCAGCCGATGAACCGAACCCTTGTCCCCATCCGCATTGTATTCATCGCCCTCTGCGCAGCCGCGGGCTGGCTGGTCTGCTATACGATTGCCGACTGGGACCGGTTCCGACCTCTCGCGACTTTTGTCGGGTTTTCTATCGGCGTCCTTGTGGTGCTGGTGGATCTGCTGCTCCGTGGATTTTCGCTTCGCGGTCTCAGCGCGGTCACGTTCGGCCTTGCGATTGGTTTGCTGATGGCGCAGCTCCTAGGAGCCTCGCCGCTCTTCGATCAGGGAGATCCTGAAATCATCCACCTGGTACGGCTGGCGCTGTTTCTCGTGTGTGGTTACCTGGGGGCGGTGATCGCGTTGCGGGGCAAGGATGAGTTCAACCTGGTGATTCCGTACGTGCGTTTTGTGCGGCACGAGGTGGATGTACCGCTGGTGGTGGTGGACACGAGTGCGCTGATCGATGGGCGGGTGGCGCGGGTCTGCGAGGCCGGGTTCATGAGTGGTGCGCTCATCATTCCGAGGTTTGTCCTGAATGAAGTTCAGTCGATTGCGGATTCCTCGGATCCGATGCTCCAGGCGCGCGGGCGGCGTGGGCTCGAGGTGCTGAACGAACTGCGGCAGATCAAGCGGCTGGATCTGCGGATTCATGAGAGCGAGGCCAAACGAAGCGACATCGAAGCCAAGCTGGTGTTTCTGGCGCAGTCGATGCGGGCAAAGCTGCTGACGACGGACTACAATCTTGCAAAAATGGCAGAGTTTCACGGCGTGCCTTGGCTAAACCTCAATGCGCTGGCCAAAGGGCTGAGGCCTGCGCTGCTCCTGGGCGAGTCGGTCGAGGTCGAACTGGTCAAGCCGGGCAAGGAAGATAACCAAGGGGTGGGTTACCTTGAGGACGGGTCGATGGTGGTCGTCAGCGACGGACGCTCGCATCTGGGGCAGACGGTGCAGGCGGAAATCACGAGCGTGATTCCGTCCGCGGGGGGCAAGATGGTCTTCGCACGAATAGGGTCGAGCCATCGGTCCTGATAGGGGAGGTTGAAAATTTCTGTTTACTCCCCGCTGACCCTCGCCCAAAACGTCCCTTCCGGTTGGGGCAGTAGCTCAGTTGATAGAGCGCTTCGTTCGCAATGAAGAGGTCGTGGGTTTGATTCCCATCTGCTCCACCAAATCCCAAACGGCCCCCATGAGCGATCCCAGAAGCTCCGCTTGTGTACCTATTTGTCGGGAGGGCAATAGCCCCCCGGAATGCTCAGAGCAACGCGTTGACCCCGTAACCCCAATCAATCCCCCCGCAGGGGCACGCTTCGTCGTGCCCGGTTTGAGAATGGAGAGCGAGATCAACAGCAGCATTTACGGCTGGTAGGGAAAAGTACTCTCACGCGAAATTGACGTTGCGGCGCAGGCCGGTTTCCCCGGCGCGTTTGAGCAGATTCAGCATCTTGGCACACTCTGCCTGCCGGGTGCGGCGGCGGATCAGGATGACTAATCCCGGATGGGCCGGGTGCTCGTTGGCCAACGCCAGGAAGTCGCCCCGGTTACAGGTGACGGTGATCAGACCGTGTGTCTGGGCATAGGCGAAGACCTCGGCGTCCGGGATCGTGATCGGCAGCACGTCACGCAATAACGTCACCGTGTGGCCCCAGTGGCGCAACAGCAGGGCAATTTCCTCCGGGATATCCTGATCAAGGAGGAACGTCACGCCGGGCCCTCGCTCATCTGCTGCGCGATCAGGGCGTCGATCTCGACGCGGTGGTCCTCGTAGTAGGAGAGGCACTCGTAAACCTGCGCGCGTGTGACGCCGGGGAAGCTGCGGCACATCTCATCGACGCTCGCGCCGTTGACGAAGAGACCCACGACGTCATGTACGCCGATGCGCGTGCCCTCAATGATGGTGCGCCCAGAGCGGACTCCGGGGATTTGGGTCAAGTAGCGGTAGGTTGTGGCGCGCATGCAAGACCCTATGACGAAGAAGTCGCTTCCGGCAACGCCATATCCGAGGGCGCCATAGGATGCGTGATGCAGACCCTTCGCCGCTGCTTCCATTGCGCCAAACAAGAGCCGCTCGAATCGTTGATCCGCCCCAGTTTCTTCCCCAAACGCCCATCGGCCCGCCGACAACACCGCCGGGGCGATTTGGCCACAATTCACGATCCCAGCTCGATTGTCCGGAAACAATCCCTGCGATCCCATTTTGTCAGAAGCCGCAATCTGAAAAGAAGCGGTAGCATTGACATTCCCTTCACCCGGGAGAGACACGCTTCGTCATGACCGGGTCGAAAATAGAGCGGGAGCTTCCAGCTCCCGATTTCGAAGAATGCCGACCGGCAAGGTCCGCGATGCAGTTGGGGTTCAAGGCCGGCTTCCCCGTTCAACGTATCCGGAGTGAAGAAGCTCCAAGCAGCTCTTCCCAACAGTGTAAATAGGACCAACTGACTTGGGTTTTTGAGTTGGGCCGGTGGGTAGCTTGGGGGCTGTTAGAATTGCACTGGGCTTTTTGCGCCGCGATCGACTTTCAATGAGAAGATGTCCGGCCGCGCATAGTGTCCCATGGGATCGAAATCCATCTTGCTTCTGACCAGCGTCGCATTGTCCAACTCGGCATACAGTATGGCTTTCTCGTCGAAAATCGGGCCTGCCAGGATTCCGCCGAGCGGCCCAATTATCACGCTGCCACCTCGCATGACGACTTCGTCCGGATTCTTGACGAGCACGCTTCGATAGTTGTCGCCGAATTCCCGGCGCCGGATGAATTGGGCGGCGCTGAGCACATAGCAGCGCCCCTCCAGCGCGATGTGCTGCATCGAGGACAACCAGGTGGGCCGGTCATCTGCGGTCGGGGCACAATAGATTTCCACGCCTTGCGCGTACATGGTCGAGCGCAGCGTCGGCATATAGTTTTCCCAACAAACCACGGCAGCGGTCTTGCCGGCATCGCTCTCGATCACGTCCAAAGTGGATCCGTCTCCAAATCCCCAGATCAGCCGTTCGGCGGCCGTTGGCATCAGCTTACGCCGTGTGCCGACCCTGCCTCGCTTCGGGTCAAGGTAGACGACTGCGCAATAGAGCGTGGATCCACCGCGCTCGACGATCCCGAGCACGACAAACACATTATGCTGACGTGCCGATTTTTCGATCTCGCGCAATTCGGGTCCGTTCAGTTCGACGGCACCCTGAAAATAGCGGAGAAACTCGTCGCGACCTTCCGGCAGTCGCTGCCCAACCGGGGCATCGAAGGTCAGTCCTTTGGGATACGTGCCAAGGAAGGCCTCCGGGAAGAGCACAAATTCGGCCCCGCTGCGCGCTGCCTCCCCGATAAGCCGACAGGTTTTTTCCGTCGTTGCCGCGGCATCAAAGGGAACGCTGCTATCCTGCACCACGGCGACTTTGACTTTGGATTTCATTGGATCGTGACGGGCTTGGAGTTGTTCAGGTGATGTCAGTGTCTCGTGTCTCCGGCACCACAAGGAAACCGATGATGGCCGTGATGCCAGCGATGATCACCGGATACCAGAGTCCCGCAAAAATGTTGCCGTGTCCAATGCTCAGCGCCGACGTTACGAACGGCAGGAATCCCCCGAGGAGACCTACTCCCAGATGGAAAGGGAGTGAAAGCGACGTGGATCGTATCCGCGCTGGAAACAACTCCACCATGAAGGCCGCCATTGGGCCATGAATCATGGCGGTCATTGCCAGCATCCAGACGATGACCGACACGGCACCCGCATAGTTGGGCTTGACTGGGTGAGCCTTGAATCCAGCCGCCACCAAGGCGCTCTTGTAGGCCGCTTCTTCGAAGCCCTCAAGGCGCATCGATCCGATTGTGGTGACGACACCCGAGGCTGCCGGAGCGTCGATGAACTGATACGAAAGCCCGTTGCGGATGAAGAAATTTCTCGCTTGGTCCGATGCGGATGACGGTTTGGAAAAAATCGAGAACGTGCCCGCATTTCCGGAGATGGTAATCGGGGTCGACTGGGCAAAAGCGATGAGCTCGGGGTTCGTGAATTTGGAAAGCCCCCGAAATGACGGAATAATCGTGAATGCCGCGAGTGCGAGGCCCGCGATCATGAGGCGCTTTCGTCCGATGCGATCGGATAGCGCGCCACATGCAACGAACAGAGGAGTGCCCAGAATCAGGCCGACCGTGAAAATCGTATAGCTTGTCTTGTAGTCCACCTGCAGAATCGTCTGGAGGAAGAACAGCCCGTAAAAGTGGGCCGTATACCACACCACCGTCATGCCCGTCGTGACGCCAAAAAGCAAAATCAGCATCCGTTTGACATTGCCCCATTGACCAAACGCTTCCGCAACTGGCCGGGTGGAGGCCCGGCCCTGCTCCTTCATCTGCCTGAATACTGGCGACTCCTCGAGTTTCAGCCGGATGTAAACCGAGACCGCCAGAAGTGCGATGGAGGTGAGAAAAGGCATTCGCCAGCCCCAGCGCTTGAAGGCCTCCTCACCCACCCAAACTCGGCACGCAAGGATAACCACCAACGACAGCAGGAAGCCGACCGTGGAGCTGATCTGCAGCCAACTCGTCACGTAGCCTCGACGGCCGCGCGGGGCGTATTCAGCCACATAAGTTGCGGCGCCACCATACTCGCCACCAACAGCCAATCCCTGCGCCAAACGCAGGCACACCAAGAAAACGGGTGCCCACAGTCCCACTTGGGAATAGCTGGGGAGGAGGCCGACGGCAAAGGTCGATACCCCCATGATCACCATGGTGATTTGGAAGGAGCGCTTGCGGCCAATCCGATCGCCGAGTGCGCCGAAAACGAGGGCACCGATCGGTCGCATGGCGAATCCAGCGCCAAACGTCGCCAACGCCGACAGAAAAGCAGCCGTTTCGTTTCCCGGAGGAAAAAAGTAGGCGCTGAAGTATACCGCGAGACTGCCGTAGAGGAAAAAATCATACCACTCGAAGATCGTGCCAGCGGATGCTGCGACGATCGCGAGCCTGGTCTTGGCAGAATTATCTGGCGAAACCGCAGCAGGCGCGACCGCGACGCGGGGAAGAGTATCCATGAGTGTAATTCGAGATTGGAGTCACGAGGCTGACCCTATGAGGCAAAGCGTGGGGTCGGGTTCTAAAGTTTGACTTGGCGACGAGGAGGAATTGACGGGGAATTTGGGAGGATGGCGAGAGAAACGAGGCTGCGAGGAGTTTTTTCGGGATGCGCGCCTGCGATAGGCGATGTCGACGAAGCGCAACCTGGATGCCAACGGAGAATAGCGTGCCAAACCTTAGGGTCTGGTCTTACAGTTCGACTTAGCGACGATGAGGAATTGAGCGGAACGCCGGGGGATTGGAGTTCGAACCCTCCAAGCGACGAAGAGGCAAAAAATCCCTAGTTTTCATCGGTAGACCGCCTAGCATCAGTAGCATGTCCCTACAGGGCACTACTCTCGCCGCCCAAGCTCTCGATTTGTCGGCGGCTGAACGTGCGCAACTCGCCGTGCTGCTCTTCGATAGTGTGGAGGAAAGTGGGGCCGAACTGTGGCCCGAAGCGCTGGTGCTTGAACTGCGCCGACGCTCTGCTGAGCTGAAGTTGGGACAGGTCAAGGGTCTGGCCAGCGAGGAGATATTCGGCGAGTCTCTGTGAGAGCGGCTTCCCACCCGGAGTTCAAAGCCAGCTTCGAAGCGGCATTGCGGCACTACGAGGCTATTGGGCGTCCTTTGGCTGACCGATTCAAGGCCGAGGTCAAGATGGGGGTGAAAACTGTGCTCTCCGGCATAGTCGACCACGCTCCTGGCCCGCATGGATTCCGGTGTTAGCGTTGCAGGAAGTTTCCATACTTCGTCTACTATGAGCGGTGCGAGCAGTCGACGCTGTTTCTCGCAGTCATCTATTCCGGCCGTGCGCCAGGGTTGTTAGGTGAAACGCTTGCCAGGTATCGACGCTGACACAGGAGGCGCCGATTGCTGGGCGATTCAGTCGAGGATTTGCTGACTAGGAGAATATCCATTGGCGTGGGCGCGCAATCTGGCGATTCCCGTATCTCCTGGCTTGGGAGCTCGCGGTAATTACCAGGCGGCGACGGTGCGGGCGAAGGCGTCTCTGTCTTCGGCGGCGAAGAAGGATGTGCCGGCGACGAAGGTGTCAGCCCCGGCCTGACGACATTGCAGGCCGGTCTCCAGGTCGATCCCGCCATCGACCTCCAGTCGGAAGCGCAGGCCGCGCTCGTTGCGCCACCGGGAAAGCAGGCGCAACTTTTCGAGCATTTCAGCACGGAAGGGTTGTCCACCGAAACCGGGCTGGACGGTCATCACCAGAATCAGGTCCACTTCGGAGAGGAAACCTTCCACGGCGGTTGCGGGCGTGCCGGGGTTGAGCACGAGTCCGCATTTGCAGCCCAGGTCGCGGATGTGCTTCAGTGTGCCGCAGTGGTCGTATTCGGGTTCGATGTGAATGCTGATCGAATCCGAACCGGCCTTGGCAAAGGCTTCGACGTAGCGGTGCGGCTCCGAGAGCATCAGGTGCGTGTCGAAGAAGAGTCTTGAGAGCGGACGCAGCGCGGCCACCACCTGGGGACCGAACGACAGGTTGGGCACAAAGTGACCATCCATGATGTCGAGGTGCAGCCACGTTACCCCTGCGTCCTCGGCCAACCGGACGGAATCGGCAAGGTGTGCGTGATCGCCGGCGAGCAGCGAAGGAGCGAGGAGAGGAGGCAGGGTCACGATGCCGCAACTTTCCGTGAACACAGGGGCGAAGCCAGCCGAATCTCAATCGTGCATCGCTTCATGTGTTTACCCCCTAGCCGTTGTTCCCGCGGGTGCGCGGGGATCATGCCTTCAGTGCAGCGGCAATGCGTGAAAGCGCGGTCTCCACGTTCTCGCGCGAGTTGAAGGCGCTGATGCGCACGTGACCTTCGCCACACTTGCCGAATCCGGCGCCCGGTGTGCAGACCACCTGGGCCTGATTGAGAAGGAGGTCGAAGAATTCCCAGGAGTCGCGGCCCGTGTTGATCCAGATGTAGGGCGCATTGTCGCCGCCGACGCAGGAGAAGCCGAGCTTGAGCATGGCTGTGCGGATGAGTGCGGCATTTGCGAGGTAGAAGTCGGTCATGGCCTTCACCTGCTGTTTGCCGGCATCGGTGAAGATCGCGGCGGCCGCCTTTTGAACGGGATAGGAGACGCCGTTGAATTTTGTCGTGTGACGTCTGTTCCAGAGCGCGTGCACCGAGTGGCTCTTTCCGGCATGGTCGAATGCCTGGAGGTCCTTGGGAACGACGGTGTAGGCGCAGCGCGTGCCGGTGAAACCTGCGGTCTTGGAGAAGCTGCGAAACTCGATGGCGACCTCGCGGGCGCCCTCGATTTCATAGATGGAGTGGGGAATGCGCGGATCGCGAATGTAGGCCTCGTAGGCGGAGTCGAAAAGGATGATTGCCTTGTTGGCGCGCGCATAGGCGACCCAGGCGGCCAACTGCCCGCGGGTCGCGACCGCACCGGTCGGATTGTTCGGGAAACAGAGGTAGATCAGGTCCGTGGGCACGGAAGGAACCGACGGGACATAGCCGTTGGCAGGCGTGCTCTCGAGGTAGGTGATTCCCTCGTAGCGTCCATTGACGACACCTCCGGTGCGACCCGCCATGACGTTGGTATCGACGTAAACGGGGTAGACGGGATCGGGAATCGCGAGGCGCAGCCCATCGGTCGCGAAGATCTCCTGAATGTTGCCGCAGTCGCACTTCGAGCCGTCCGAAACAAAGATCTCATCCGCCTCTATCCTGCAGCCGCGCGCGGCATAATCGTTCTGTGCGATGGCCTCGCGCAGGAAGGCGTAGCCCTGCTCCGGACCATAGCCCTTGAAGGTCGCCCGCTTTGACATCTCGTCCGTGCCCGCGTGAAGGGCGTCGATGCAAACCTGAGGCAGCGGCTCGGTGACGTCGCCGATGCCGAGCCGGATGACCGGCTTGGAGGGGTTGGCCTGCGCGTACGCGGAGACGCGCTTTGCGATGTCGCTGAAGAGGTAGGAAGCCTTGAGCTTGGTATAGTTTTCGTTGATGCGGATCATTGGGAAAAGTTGCGTTGGCCGACTGCAAAGAAGCAGGCGAAAAACTTGAACAAGCGGACCTGCTACCGTTTGTTCGTGTCAAGCGTGTGTTCACACAGTTCCTCCATGCAAACGATCCACAGCATTGCCGACCTTCGGGCTCGTGTCCGTGACCGCCGCGAAGGGGATCATGTCATCGCCCTGGTGCCCACGCTGGGCGCGCTTCACGCCGGGCACAGCAGCCTGATCCGCCTGGCGGCGGAGCACGCCGACACGGTGATTGTCTCGATCTTCGTCAACCCGACGCAGTTCGGCCCGAATGAGGATTTCGCAAAGTATCCGCGCGATCTGAAGGCAGACCAGGGGGTGTGCCTGGAGGCCGGTGCGGATGTGGTCTTCGCTCCGAGCGTCGAGGATATGTATCCCAAGGGCTTTTCGACGTACGTGATTGAGGATCACGTGAGCAAGCCGCTCGAGGGCGCATCGCGTCCGACCCATTTCCGCGGAGTGACCACCGTGGTGGCGAAACTGCTGAACATTGTTGCGCCGGACATCGCGGTCTTTGGTCAGAAGGATTCCCAGCAGGTCGCGGTGATCCGGAAGATGATTGCGGATCTGCTCATTCCGGTGGAGGTCATTGTGGGGCCGACCGTGAGGGAGCCCGACGGCCTGGCGATGAGTTCGCGCAATCGCTATTTGAGTCCCAGCCAGCGAAAGGAGGCAGTCGCGCTCTATCAGGCGTTGACCAAGGCACGGGAGATGGTGGCGCAGGGGGAGCACCGGTCAGACCGGTTGATCGCCGAGGCCACACACATCCTTTCGCAGCATCGGCGGGTGCGGGTCATCTATGTCGCGGTGACGGACAGCCTGACCATGGAGCCTGTGCGTGAAGCGGTGGGCGGAAAATCCATGATGGCGGTGGCTGCGTGGGTGGATGAGGTGCGTTTGATCGACAACATCCTGCTGTGAGAACCTCGCGTTTGAAGCCGGAGCAGTCGCCCGAGCGCAGGTACGACATTCTCGTCGTTGGCAGCGGCATTGCGGGACTCAGCTTTGCGCTGAAAGCCGCGGCGCGCGGGCATTCGGTGGCGATCCTCACGAAGAAGAACAAGGCGGATTCAAACACAAATTTTGCGCAGGGAGGCATTGCGGTTGTCACGGCGCAGAGCGATGACTTCGACAAGCACGTGCACGATACGCTCGTCGCTGGCGACGGACTGTGCGATGAGAACGTCGTGAGGGAGATTGTGCGCGACGGACCGCAGCGCGTGAGTGAACTGGTCGACTGGGGCGTGAGGTTTTCGCGCAATGAAGCCGGTGCCTATGACCTCGGGCGCGAGGGGGGACACGGTGAGCGACGCATTCTGCACGTGAAGGACACGACGGGAAAGGCGATTGAGGAGGCACTGCTGAAGGCGGTGGCGCGTGCGGAGCGCGTGGACCTCCTCGAGCATTTTTTTGCGATCGACATCATCACGACCGACAGGATCGGCGGAGTCCGCGAACGGGGCGGTCGACGCGTCGCCGGCTTGTATGCGCTCGACGTGCAGTGCGGTCGGGTGGTGACATTCAGTGCGCCAGTGGTGATGCTGAGTTCGGGTGGTGCCGGGCAGGTTTACCTCTACACGACAAATCCGGATATCGCTACGGGTGACGGCATCGCCATGGCGTACCGCGCCGGTGTGGCCATCCGGAACATGGAGTTCATCCAGTTTCATCCGACGACGCTTTATTCCACCACGGGGGAGCGCTTCCTCATCAGCGAGGCCGTGCGCGGCGAAGGTGCGGTGCTGCGAAACTTCAAGGGCGAGGCGTTCATGAAACGCTATCACCCGCTCGCGGATCTGGCCCCGCGCGACATTGTGGCGCGTGCGATCGACAACGAGATGAAGCAGAGCGGTGCGCCTCACGTGTGGCTGGACATCACGCATCGGCGTCCCGAGTTCATCCGCGGCCACTTTCCCCAAATCTATCGCACCTGCAAACGCCTGGGCTACGATCTTGCGAAGGCTCCGGTGCCGGTGGTGCCGGCCGCACACTACACCTGTGGAGGAGTAGCGACGAATCTCAGGGCGGAAACCTCGCTACTTGGCCTATACGCCTCGGGCGAGGCGGCGAGCACGGGGCTGCATGGAGCGAACCGCCTGGCGAGCAATTCGCTGCTCGAGGCGGTGGTGATGTCGCATCGGGGGGCCGAGTCGGTCGATGCCTATTTGCGCGGCCGACCGTCGGTTCCCGGCTCACTTCCCCCCTGGCGCGACCTCGGAGGAGGCGATCCGGACGAGCGGGTGGTGCTTTCACACAATTGGGATGAACTGCGGAGGACACTCTGGGACTATGTGGGCATCATGCGCACCACGAAGCGGCTGGAACGTGCACACACGCGGATAGCCACGCTCTCGAAGGAAATCCATGACTACTACTGGAATTTCTCCGTCGACACGAAGCTGCTTGAGCTGCGCAATCTTCTCCAGGTTGCGGACCTGATCGTGACCTGCGCGCTGAAGCGGAAAGAGAGCCGGGGGCTGCACGCGATTGCCGACTTTCCGCGTAAACTGAAGACGGCGCGCGATTCTGTGATTGTTGCGCCGCGACGCCGCTGATTCGGGAAGCTAGAGTATCCAGATCCCCAATACGCCAAGTGCCAGCAGGAAGGCGATCCAGCCGAGCATTTTTCTTTCCTGACGGGTGAGATTGAAGAGCATGGGCGGGTTCGGGTGAATCGCGGTGGTTGAACGGCGGTGACCGAAGCGCCTGCGGCGGTGCGAATCAAGGGCGGGTGTTGCCCTTTTTGTGTCAGTGGGCGGGAGTCGTCAGTTTCAGGCCGACGATCGAGACGATCAGCAGTCCCAGGAAGATGCCGCGACCAGGAGTGAGTGCTTCTCCCTGGAGAAAGATTGCGGCAATCGCGGTGCCGGCCGCGCCGATGCCGACCCAGACGGCATACGCGGTGCCGACAGGGATGTGTTTCACCGCAAGGGCGAGAAGAAACATGCTGGCAGACAGCGTGGTGACAAAGAACACGGTCGGCCAGAGGCGGGTGAGTCCCTCTGTGGATTTGAGGGAGGACGCCCAGCAGACTTCGAGCAGGCCTGCGACGATCAGAATGGACCAATATTTCATGTGACGAGGAGGAGCGTGGCTTGCGTCGTCTTGGCGAATCCGGGTACGGCGCGTCTCGTCCGGGTGGTGGAACCACGTGAGGCTCTGTGGGGAATCAGCCGCCTCCGATGCTGTCAAGGTAGACTGACCGGCGCCGTTGCGCGGCGTGCGATTGGAGTCGCTTGAATTCGTGTCATGATACAAAGTCTCAAAAACCCTTGACGAAGATAATGAGCCTCAGTCTCATCTCGATCTCTGTGATCCTTCCTTGGTTCAACGCATCTGCAGTCGATCGGCCGAATTCTTCGGTTCATGGTTCGCATCTTATTGATTACCAATGAGTCGTGAGGAAGCGCCTGTTCTCGATCCTGTGGTAAAACCGCCGGTTGCGATTCCGCCGAAGGGCGCGGGACGCTCGTTCTGGATCAAGCAGTTCTACTTGTGGCACTGGGTCAGTGGTGCCTTTGCGCTTGCTGCGATGATCTTTTTTGCAGGGACCGGGATCACGCTGAATCATGCGGCAAATTTCAGCGCGAAGCCCCGCGTTACACGGACTCAGACAAAACTGCCTGCTCATCTTTTAGCGAAAATCGCAGCGGACACCGGCGGCGCAGAGAAGGCCAGGCAGGCTGTGCCCGTGGAAGTCAGGGATTGGCTGAGGGCGGAGATGGATTCCGATCCTGGCGCGCGGAAGGTGGAATGGACCGCGGACGAAATCTACATTGATCTCCCCCGGCCGGGCGGAGACGGCTGGCTGACCATTGATCGTGCCAGTGGGGACATCGAAAAGGAGGTCACCACGCGTGGAGTCATCGCCTGGTTGAACGACCTGCACAAGGGACGCCACACCGGCACCTCGTGGATCCTGTTCATGGATTTCTTCTCGGTTGTCTCCGTTGTCTTCTGTGTCACTGGACTCGCGCTGCTTGTGGTGCATGCCCGTCGGCGTCCGATGACCTGGCCGGTGGTGGTTGCGGGGATCGCGCTTCCGATCATCCTCATCCTTTTCTTCCTGCATTTGTAGTCCTTTCCTTTGATGACTTCGCGCTCGCTTTCCCAATTCACGACCCGTTTCGCTCCGGGCCTTGTCTGCACGGTTGCCACCTCGGCGGCCGCACAATTCGCCGCCACGGTTGAGATTCCCCAACTCGAAGTCTCGGAGTACCACCGGCCCTATGTAGCGGTATGGATCGAAGGGCCGGACCGCTCGGTGATCAATGTGTGCGTCTGGTACGACGTGGACATGAAGAACGATGAAGGCGAATCCTGGCTGAAGGATCTGCGCCAATGGTGGCGCAAGTCGGGCCGGGATCTGAACCTGCCGATCGACGGATTGAGCGGTCCGAGCCGCCCCGTAGGCACCCATGAGGTCAGGATCCCTTCGAGCATCTCCGACAAGCTCGTCGATGGAGAGTACGCGATGTTCGTCGAGGCCGCGCGCGAAGTGGGTGGGCGTGAGGTTGTGCGTGTGCCCTTCACCCTTTCCCGGAATTCCAAGGTCAATGTCTCCGTAAAGGGCGAACGGGAACTCGGCACCATTACGCTTCGCCAAATTGACTGACACCTTTCATCTCATGAAATCGAATCGCCTCCTCCTTCTCGCTGGACTTGTCCTCGGAACGTCCGCCTTGCATGCGCATCGGGTCTGGATACTGCCCTCCATGACCGTCCTTTCGGGGACGGATCAGTGGGTTTCCTTCGAGGCAGCGGTCTCAAACAATCTCTTTTTCCCAAATCACCGCCCGGTACCGATCGAAGCGATCGAAGTCCGCGGACCCGATGGTGCGCCCGTGGCGGTGCAGAATGCGGTTGGCGGACAGGTGCGCAGTTCGTTCGAGCTTCAACTCAAGACGCAGGGCACGTACGCGATTTCGCTCAAGCCGGGCATCGTGCGCCGCCCGACGTCGCCGGGTGACCCCACGCTCTTTGGGAGCTATGAAAAGGATGGCAAGACTGAGCGCTGGCGCGGCACACCGGAGTCGCTCGTCGCCGAAGGCATGGCGAAAAAGCAGGGATTCAAGCTGCGTGAGTCGGGCGGACGCCATGTCGTCACGTTTGTGACCTGCGGCAAGCCTAGTGACACGGTTCTCAAGGCGTCGGGCAAGGGAATCGAAATCGAATACCTGACGCATCCCAATGATCTGTTCGTCGGCGAAGCCGCCCGGTTTCGCCTGTTGCTCGACGGCAAACCGGCGGCCAATGCCGAGGTGACGGTGGTGCGTGGCGATGATCGCTATCGTGACGAAGCCGGAGACGTGAATCTTCGCACGGATAAGGCAGGGATCGTGCAGATCAAGTGGCCGCAGGCGGGGCGCTACTGGCTTGAGGCGAATGCGACGACTGCCGGAACGCTGCACGGTGTGCCGTCGGAAAAATCATTCACCTACATCGCCACGTTTGAAGTGCTGCCCGACTGATCCGAGGCGCCACAGCGTCTCAAGCTCGCGCGAGGAATGTGAACGTTTCCAGCCAAGACGTGGAGCGGCGCGTCCTTGTGCCGCCTAACCTGCCTGCGAGTCTGCGTGCAGCGCGATCCCGTTGCGCGCGGCAAATCTGGGAGTTCAGCGGCACAACGATGGGAACCCATTGGCGAGCGAAGGTGGTTGAGTGCAGCGCGCTGAGCCGCCACGAGGCGGAGGTGCTGATTCACGATGCCTTGGGGACGGTCGTGCGCCTCATGAGTCCGTGGGAGCGGGACTCCGACCTTGGACGCTATCGAATCGCCCGGGCAAACACCTGGGTGCGGGTTTGCGATGCAACCTTCACGGTGCTGCGGCGTGCACTGGAAGTCGCCGCGCTCACACATGGCGCGTACGATCCAACAATCGGACGGCTGACGGACGCCCTCGGATTTGGACCTTCGGATCCTGCCTATGCGGTGCTGCCGGAATCCGACGCGGCAGAGCGCGCGCGTTCGTGCACCGGATATCTGCGCGTGCAGATCGATCCCGCGTTGTCGGCTGTCTATCAGCCGGGTGGCTTTGAAATCGATCTCTGTTCGATCGCGAAAGGCTATGCGGTTGATCTCGCGATCGATCGCCTGGCGGCAGCCGGTGTGGACAACAGTTTTGTTGAAATCGGAGGCGAGGCGCGCGGGGTGGGCTGCAAGCCTGATGGACAACCGTGGTGGTGCCAGATTGAGCCTCCCGCGCAGGCGGGTGCGGGCTATCCCGTCACGGTTGCGGCGGTGTGCGGCATCGCCCTTGCAACATCCGGGAACGCGCTGCGCAAACGCTTGCTGCCTACGGGTGAACTTGGGCACATCGTGAACCCGTTGCCGGGCAGCGTGCTGCCGGAAGGGATTGAAAGTGTGACGGTACTTGCCGCGAGTTGCATGGAGGCGGACGCGTTTGCCACCGCGCTCTATCTGCTTGGTCCCGAGGAAGGGATCAGGCTCGCGGATTCCCTGGATCTTGCGGCGCTCTTTGTCGTGCGTCTTCCGGACGGCGGCTATAGGGAGCGGTGGTCCCGCCGATTTTCGGACTACCTCACGTGAGTCCCAAGCGCCCGGGCGTTCGCGGCTACAATTCGCGGATCCTGATGTTGCGCCAGCGGGCATGGAAAGGACCGACGTCCGCCCGGATGCGGTGAATCTGAAGTCCGATGAATCCGCTGGCGTCCTCGCTGTCGTGGAAGTCCGCGCAGGGAATGCCGTTGACCCATGAGCGGATGTGATCGCCCTTGGCTATGATGCGGTAGTGATTCCACTGACCTGCCTTGAAGGCAGTCGCTGCGCCGGGCTTGTTGGTGAGGTCATCATGCCACTTGGTCCACCGGCCTTCGTCCCAGAAGTTTCCGGCCGTGCCCTTGGCGTTGGCGGCCATTTCGCATTGGTAGCCGTAGACCTCGCCCTTGATGCGGATGCGATTGCCCCCTGAGGGCTGGGGTGTGTCCTTGGTGTAGGTGTGGCTGCGGATCTGCACGCCTGAGTTCAGGCTGTCATCGAGCTTCACTTCGAGTTCGAGTTCAAAGTCGCTGTAATCGCGCGTTGTGCAGAGAAAGGTGTTGATGGAGCCTTTGCTGCCGGTTGTGCCGACAATCTCACCGTTCTCCACGCGGTAGGTGGCATTTCCGCCCTTCACGACCCAGTTGTTGAGGGTCTTTCCGTCGAAGAGGGACACCCACTCGGAGGCTGTAAGCCGGGCCGCGGTCGCGAGTGAGAGAAGACAAATCAGGAGTGAGCTGGACTTGCGCATGAAGATAGGTGGTTGAATACGGGGTGATCCGAAATTGGCCCGCAGTCTAGCCTTCAGCGCCCGGATTGTCTTCGGTCGAGATGGAAAAAGAGGACACACGGGCGGAAACCCAAATCGGAGGGATCGCTCATTCCGCTGGCGCAACAAGCTTTTCCACGGAAACTCAAGACGTCAACATGAGGGCGCGTTAGGATTTTTGACGATTGAACGGCTGAAAGCCGGTTCGTGAGTCCTCGAGTTATTAACCATGAAAATTCCTCTTCCGATTCCTGGAAAAATCTGCGCGCTTATCGCCGGTCTGTTTCTCGTCCCGGGGTCGTTGATATCGGCTCCGACCCAGCCCGTGCCGGTCGGTGCTGCGAGGATCGACATTACGCCCCAGTTTCCAATCCGCCTGGCGGGTTATGCCAATCGCAGGGGAACGAATTGGAAGGTGGAGATGCCGCTCCATGCGAGGGCTCTCGCAATCGGGGAGGGGGCCGATACGGCGGTGCTGGTGTCGGTTGAACTGGTGGGCATCACCTCCGCGGTCAGCGATTGGGTCGCATCCGAACTGGCGCACAGCCACGGACTGAAGCGCGATCACGTTGCTGTCTGCGCCATTCATACGCACAGCGGCCCGGCGATCGACGGCTATCTGGTCGCCGAACGCCACGATATCCAACCCGAAGAGCACGATGCCATGGTGCGCTACACGGGCTGGCTGAAGGAACGCCTTCGGCAGGTGGCGGTGGCCGCGCTTGAGGAGCGTCATGCCGCGCGCTTGTCCTGGGCGCAGGGATATGCGGGATTCGCGGTCAACCGCCGCGAACTCAAGGATGGAAAGTGGAAACGGTTTGGAGTGGTGCCGAACGCCCCGGCCGATCGCACGCTGCCGGTGCTCGTGGCTCAAGGCGACGACGGAAGGATGCGGGCGGTCCTGGCGAGCTATGCGTGCCATTGCACGTCAAATGGCGGAGGCATGATCATCCATCCTGATTGGGCGGGTGAAGCTGCAGCCCAGATCGAATCCGAAAACCCGGGGGCGGTGGCGCTCGTTGCGCTTGGATGTGCCGGCGATGCAGGCCCGTATCCGAAGAACGGGATTGCAGCGGCCAGGACCAATGGACGCGAAGTGGCGGCGGAGGTGGCCCACCTGATGGGCAAGGGGCTCACACCGCTGCCCGGTGTTACGGCTGCGAGTTATCGGGTCGTGCATCTTCCGCTGGATGAACCCAACAAGAAGGGGATACTCGAGCAGGTGCCGATCCCCGTGCAGACGTGGGCGTTTGGGAAGGAACTGACGATGATCTTTCTCGGAGGAGAAATGGCGTCCGACTATTCGCTCCGGCTGCGGCGCGAACTGGACGCTGAACGCCTTTGGGTGAACGCCTACAGCAATTCCGTCCCCTGCTACGTGGCATCGCGTCGCATGTATCCGGAAGGTGGTTACGAAGTGGATGCTTCGATGCTGAAGTACGGCTGGTCAGGAAGGCTCGCCGCCGGCACCGAGGATCGGATCATCGCGGCGGTTCTCTCGCAGGTTGAAGAAATGAACCGGGCAAAAGGAAGACAATGAGAGGCACAGCGATTGGCACCGGGGTCGTCCTCATGGTCCTGCTGGCATCTGCGGGCTGGGCCCAGCCACTTGCTCCTCCGAAAGAGCGCGTGAAGTTCCCAGATCCGCTTTCGCCGCAGGCTTCACTTGCGGCCATCCACGTGCCCGACGATCTGGTCGTTGAACTCGTGGCATCGGAGCCGGATGTGCAGGATCCGATCGATCTGGCCTGGGGCGCCGACGGACGCCTCTGGGTCGTTGAAATGGGAGATTACCCGCTGGGTGTCGATGGAAAGGGAGGCACGGGCGGGCGCATCCGGGTGCTCGAATCCACGAAGTATGACGGGCACTTCGACCGATCCACCCTCTTCATGGATGGATTGCATTTTCCGACCGCAGTCATGCCCTGGCGCGATGGTGTACTGGTGATCGCCGCGCCCGAGCTGATGTTTCTGCGGGATACGGATGGCGATGGACGAGCGGACGAGCGCAAGGTGCTGTTCGACGGATTGGGAGTGGGCAATCAGCAGCACCAGGCGAACGGACTGCAGTGGGGACTTGATGGCTGGGTCTACGTCGCGAACGGAGGCACGCGAGGCAGCATCGTTTCGAAACGGACCGGTGTCTCAATGGACATGACGCGTGATGTCCGCATCAAACCGGATGAGGGTGTGGCAGAGCCGCTGACAGGTCGCTCCCAGTTCGGACGCAACCGCGACGACTGGGGCAACTGGTTTGGATGCAACAATGCAAATCCTGTCTGGAACTATGCGCTTGAGGACCGATACCTCAGGCGAAATCCCAGTTTGGTGCCGCCGAACCCTGTGGTCACGGTTCCCGAGATTCCGGGTGCTGCACCGGTGTATCCCAGAAGCCGCACTCTCGCACGATTCAACAATGCCGGGCACTTCAATGCATTCACCTCCGCTTGCGGTGTGATGGTTTTGCGCGACGAGGCGCTTGGGCCTGCATACACCGGCAATGTCTTTGTTTGCGAACCGGTGCACAATCTCGTGCACCGCGAGATCCTTTCACCCTTGGGTGCGACGTTCAGGAGTCACCGCGCACCCGGAGAGGAAAAATCGGAATTCCTGGCCTCGACGGACAACTGGTCGCGCTTCACGAGCATTCGCGTTGGACCTGATGGAGCCCTGTATCTGCCCGACATGTACCGGCAGGTCATCGAGCATCCGCAATACATTCCCGAGGCGTGGCTCAGGCTTCTGGGTGATCTGAGACAGGGCTCGCAGATGGGACGCATCTATCGCGTGCGGCGTCGCGACACACCCCTTCGCGCAGTGCCACGGCTTGATCGGGCGGATGCCGCCGGATTGGCCAGCGCTTTGGCCAGTCCGAGCGGAACCCTGCGCGATCTTGCCCAGCAGCAATGGGTGTGGCGCGGATCCGGGTGGCCGACGGATGCCTTGGAGCACCTGCTCGATGACTCGCGTCCTGAAACGCGCGTGCAGGTCCTGTGCACGCTCGATCTGATGCACAAGCTTACGTCTACGCAGGTGATTCGTGCCCTCGGCGATCTTTCTCCCGGTGTCCGGCGTCAGGCGGTCCGGCTGAGTGAATCGTTTTCCGGTGACGCCGCGATGCTGGCCCGTCTTGTTGGTTTGGCGGCGGATCCGGATCCCCTGGTGCGGCAACAACTCGGCTATTCGCTTGGGTATTGGAGGGGAAAAGCTGCCGCCGAGGCCCTGCTCAGGCTCGTCAGGGATAAGGGTGATGCCTACATCAAGGCCGCGGCGATGAGTTCCGCTCCGGCGCATCTTCAGGAGATGGTGGCGGCGCTATCTCCCGGGCAGCTCATTGAGCCGGCATTGATCGATCTCGCGGCTGGCGCGGATCGGGTAACATCCGATCGAATGCGCTCCCTGCTCACGGCCGCGCGCGCGGTTGCGGATCAGGGAGAACAGTTCAGGCACCTGGCTCGATTCCTCGATGGACGGACGCGGAGTCAGAGCGATGACCACACAGCGAGTGACGCCGATGTCCAGCGTGTGATTGGAGAGGCGAGAGAAGCGGTTTCCGACGAGCGTGCGGATATCACGAGACGGAGCGCCGCGGCAGGCCTGCTTGTGCGTGATCCCGCACTTAGGGAGAAGGATGTGGCGCAGCTTGCTGGCTTGATGGTTGGCATACAGACGCCTCTGGAGGTGCAGTTGGCGGCCGCAAACCGGCTGGCGCAACTTCCCGGACTGGAGGTGGCCGATCTATTTCTGAAGATCCTGGGCGAGTGCAGTCCGAAGATTCAGGACGTCGTGCTGGATCTGCTGGTCAATCGGCCGGCATGGGCAGTGCGCCTGCTGGATCATCTGGAAAAGGATCCGTCGATGGTTCGTGAACTGGCCTCGGGCCAGCGCCTGATGCTGACCGGCCTTGCTGATCCCGTGCAGGCGCAGCGTGCGCGCAAGGTGCTCAATACAAGTTCCAATCCTGATCGGCAGCGTGTCATCGACACCTATCTGAGCTCGATGTCGGGACTCACTGGAAACGCGAATCACGGCCGTGAAGTGTTCGGACAGATCTGCTCCGCCTGTCACCGACTCGGCACGATTTCAGGGGGTGATATCGGACCGGATCTCGCGAGCCTCGCGGATCGGAGTGCTCCCTATGTCGTTACGCATGTCCTCGATCCCAATCGTGTCGTTGAGGGTCGCTTCCAGCTTCATACGATCGAAATGAACGACGGGCGGACACTCGCGGGAATGCTGGTGGGGGAAGCGGGAAACAGCATCACGCTGGGCGGGCTTGATGGATCAACCCAGACGCTGCTCCGAAGCGATATCCGATCGATCACTGCAACCGAGCATTCCCTCATGCCCGAGGGCCTGGAGTCGTCGATTGATGCGCAGGGCATGAGCGATCTCGTCGCCTTCCTTGAGGAGGTGGGTGGACGGGAACCGCCCCACCGGCGCCGGGCCCGCGCTCACCGCGATTCCGCGGGTGGCAATTAAAATTCCGCACGGACGCAGGACAGCGCGCGTTTGGGAATGATACGATTCGGTTGTGCGTATCCCCAGAAATCCCGGAATCCCTTCTCTTGCCCTGGCAGTGCTCCTGTTCGCGCAGGTTCTCTCTGCCGCGGAAAAGCGTCCCCCCAACATTGTCCTGATCCTCACCGATGACCTGGGGTGGTCCGATCTGACCTGCCAGGGTGGTGATCTGGTTGAGACACCGAACATCGACCGCCTCGCGCGAGAAGGCGTGCGCTTCAGTCAGGCGTACGCGATGTCGGTGTGTTCGCCGAGCCGGGCCATGCTTCTGACCGGCCGACATGCCGTCCGCACCGGGATTACCGTCTGGATAGAAAAGGCGCTGAATCGCCCCGCCAATGCGCGGCCGTTGGAGGCACCGTCGCGGCATGATCTCGATCTGTCCGAAGTCACGATCGCGGAGCGCCTGCACACCGCGGGATATCTGACGGCGCTGATCGGCAAATGGCATCTGGGAGATGGCGCGCATGCGCCTGAGACGCAGGGTTTCGACATCAACATCGGTGGCACGCACTGGGGCGCACCTCCGACCTATTGGTGGCCCTATCGAGGCATGATGGAATCGCGCTCGCCCGCGGGGGAACTCAGAAAAACAGAGTTTCGTTACGTGCCGGATCTGCAGTTTGGAAAACCGGGCGAATACCTTACCGATCGACTGACGGATGAAGCGCTGAACGTGATTGATCGTGCCCGGGGGCAGCCGTTCTTCGTTTACCTGGCGCATTACGGTGTGCACATCCCGCTGGAGGCAAAAACGGGCGACATCGATCATTTTGCAGCAGCCCTGCGTCCCGGCATGCACCACCAGAACGTGACCTATGCGGCGATGATAAAGAACCTGGATGACAATGTTGGACGGATGCTTACACATCTGAAGGCACGTGGCCTGGACCAGAATACGGTCGTGATTTTCACAAGCGACAATGGAGGCTATATCGGAAAGCCGCGCGGCCAGCAGGCGCCTGTAACCAGCAATGCGCCGCTGAGATCGGGCAAAGGGTCTCTTTACGAGGGAGGCATCCGGGTGCCGCTCATCATGCGCTGGCCCGGTGTAACGGCTGTCGGCAAGGTTTGCGAGGAACCGGTCTGGCTGGCGGATCTCTTTCCGACCCTCGCGGGGAAGGATGCGTCCGCGACCGCGGTGGATGGGGTTGACCTCCGACCGCTGCTCGAGAAACCCTCCGCGCATCTGTCGCGCAGGGATCTGTATTTCCACTATCCGCACTACTATCAAACCACGGATCCCGTGAGTGCGATACGCTCAGGTGACTGGAAAATGCTGGAATACCTTGAAGACAGCAGGGTGGAACTGTTCAATCTTGCCAATGATCCCTCCGAGCAAGTTGATCTCGCTGACCGGGAACCCGCGCGCGTGGCTGAACTGCGCAGTCGCCTGGATCGCTGGCGGACCAATGCGGGTGCCTGGATGCCGGGAGCGAAGGCTCCCGCCTCAATCGGGTCGGCAAACTGAACCCACTTTCAAACCTCTCGAAATCCCATGAACACCCCCTCATCCCGTCGTGAGTTCCTCAAACAGGGTGCCGTGCTTGCCGCGGGCGCCTCGCTCTTCAACCTGACCACAGCTGCGCCCAAAGGGCCCCCCCTGAAGGTGGCCCTCGTCGGCTGTGGCGGGCGCGGCTCGGGAAATGGCGCAGGGGGCGCATTGAAAAATTTCTCCGATGCCGCGAAGCTGCTGGGGCGCGAGGTCGACATCGTTGCGGTCGCCGATTGTTTTGAGCACAAGGCGAGGAAGGTCGCAGACAGTTACAAACTGCCGGTCAGCCGGGTGATTTCCGGCTTTGATGCCTACAAGAGGGTAATGGAATCGGACGCGGAGTACGTGCTGCTTGCGACACCGCCGGTCTTCCGTCCCCTGCATCTCGCGGCCGCGGTTGCAGCGGGGAAGCATGTCTTCTTTGAGAAACCGGTGGCCGTCGATCCCGTGGGCGTTCGGAAAGTGATCGAAGTGGGGGAGGCCGCGCGTGCGAAGGGACTTTGCCTGGTGGCGGGCACGCAGCGACGCCACGACATCGCGTACCTGACGAACAAGGCGCAGATCGATGCTGGTGCCATCGGCACGATCCTCGGAGGGACGGTTTCCTGGGATGGAAAGGTTCCGTGGATCGTGCAGCGGAAGCCGGGTTTGTTGAACCGCGAATATCTCGCCGAGAACTGGCTCAATTATGTCGAACTCTCCGGCGATCATATCTGCGAGCAGCACGTCCACAATCTCGACGTTGCCAACTGGTTTATCGGCCGGGTGCCGATCGCCGCAGTCGGCTACGGTGCGCGCCTGCGCAGGGAAACCGGCAACCAGTACGATTTCTTCAGTGTCGATTACGATTATGGTGATGGCGTTCACATCCATAGCCAGTGCCGACAGATTTCCGGATGCTACAATCGCGTCGGCGAGTTCTTCCGAGGGACGGAGGGCCAGGTGTTTGGCGGTGGCAAGCTGACGGGTCGGGATGTATCGGTGCCCGCGATTGAAGTCCTGAGCGACAACGCGCTTGTGCAGGAGCACGTCAACCTGATCAACGGGGTCATCCATGGACGTCCCGAAAACCGGGCGCGTGAGGTCGCTGAGGCGACGATGACCGCGATTCTGGGACGCATCTCTGCGTATAGCGGAAAGATGGTTCGCTGGCGTGAACTCATGGACGAACCCGCTTCGCCGTATTACAATCTGTCCCTTGCTCCGGCCCCGGAGAACTACGAAGGAAACTCCGATGTGGACATGCCGAGTGACGCGGTTCCGCTGCCTGGGGATGGTGCCGCAATCAATGTTCGCAAGACCTGATATTGAGGCGCGTTGACGGCGGCGCTTCCATTGGCGAATGCGCATTCCGTGCGGATGAAGCAAATTTCCGTTCGTGCCGAAGACCGGTGCCAGCATGGCGTGCTAGGATGGCGCGGATGATCCGATGGCATTCGGCCATGGGCTCATCATAGCCGCATGCTGATCCGAATTCCCCGCGTTCCCCTCCTGCTCCTGGTCCTGGCATCGCTGGCCGCCGGCGAGCTTCATTCAGCTCCATCGGGCGGAGCAAATCCTAACCTGGTCTTTGTCATGACGGATGATCAGGCGACGTGGTCGGTGGGGGCCTATGGCAACCCGCAGGTTGTCACACCGAACATCGATCGGCTGGCCCGGGAGGGCGTGCTCCTGCGCAATGCTTTCGTGCCGTCGCCCGTGTGCTCGGCGAGTCGTGCGACATTTCTCACCGGGCTCTATGGGACCGAGGTCGGCATCACCGATTTCCTTGCCGGATCGGAGGTGGCCGCCGGCTTTGGACTGCCACCGCAGGTTCTCACCTGGCCCGAGGTGCTGCAGCAGCAGGGCTATACCACGGGGCTTTCGGGCAAGTGGCATCTCGGCACTCAGCCGCAGTTTCACCCGACGCGTCAGGGTTTCGACTGGTTTTTTGGATACATGGGGGCCGTCAATGTGCCGATGAATCCGCCGCTCGAGGAAAATGGAGAGGTGCGGACATTCAAAGGGCCGATTTCAGACATCCTCACCGATCATGCGATTGGCTTCGTTGAGAAGAACCGTGATCATCCCTTCGCGCTGCTGCTTCATTTCAGGGAGCCGCATCTCAAGTACACGCCCATGCCCGAAGTTGATCAGAAGGCTTACGAGGGACGCGAGATCAGGGGGGCGGAGTATCCCGGGCTCGATCAGGAGGAGGTGAACCGGTATACGCGCGAGTACCTCATTTCCGTGCATGCGGTGGACCGCAATGTCGGGCGGCTGATGGCGCGGCTGAAGGAGTTGAACCTGCTGGAGAATACGATCGTGGTCTTCACGAGCGACCACGGCTACATGATCGGCCAGCATGGGTTGCATTCGAAAGGCAATGCCTGGTGGATGTTTCCGGGGATTCCGCAGAACACCAAGCGTCCGAACATGTTTGAGGAAGCCATCCGCATACCGTTCATCGTGCGCTGGCCGGGCCGGATACCTGCGGGTTTGGAGGCAACGGAGCCATTCTCAAGTGTCGATACGTTTGCGACCATCCTGGGGCTCATGGGGGTGCCGGTGCCCGCAGACTCCCGGCAGCACGGAGCGGATTTTTCACCGCGATTGATGGGTAAAAGGATCCCGTGGCGCGAGGTGATGTTCGGGCAGTACGATCTGATCAGCGGCGGCATTGCGCACATGCGCATGATCCGCACGTCGGACTGGAAGATGGTGAGGCACTATCTCTCGCTTGAGTTGGATGAATTGTACGATCTCAAGAACGATCCGGGCGAGCAGTACAATCTCTACCGACCACAGCGGGCGGGAAAGCGCGCGGAAGGCCAGGACATCGAGGGGATCAAGGCGGGGCTGCAGGAGCGATTGTATGCCTGGCAGCGTGAAATCAATGATCCGCTTCTGCTCCGCATGGCCCAGGAACGCGACCCGCTGAAACGCTGAGCCGACGATCCAATCCCAATCGATTCATCGCGTGAGCTACGCTGAACGCTACCGCGTCACCTGAATACACAACTTCGCGATGATGCATGCCAGGCGCCGCCCTCAGGCACTGGGCTCGAATCGAGGAGGGGCGTCGGTTGGAAGGAATTTTCCCTAGACAGCAGAGGCTTCCACCGAGGCGGAGTTGCGATTCCTCCATCGTGCGCGGACGCGTTCGAAAACGGCTTCCGGGGAGAGTCCATTGGCTTCGCGGAGCACGGCGACGTTGCTGCCATGATCGATGAAACGATCGGGCCAACCGATCCGCTCGACGGCGGTCGTGCACTCGGCTTCCTGAAGTACTTCAAGGACCGCGCTGCCAAAGCCACCGGAAAGCACGTGATCTTCCATGGTCACCAGCAGCGGAATGCAGGCTGCGTGGCTCAGCAGAAGCGTCCGGTCGAGTGGCTTGGCGAAACGGGCGTTGACCACGCCCACGCTGAGGCCCTCTTCGCGGGTCAGCCGGTCTGCGAGTTCCATCGCCTCATGAACCTGGTTGCCAAGCGCCCAGATCATGACGTTTGAACCCTCGCGTAGCAGTTCGGCGTGACCGATCGGAAGAGAGGCCGGGCGCTCCTTGATCCTGACTCCTCGCCCTGCGCCACGAGGGTACCGGATGAACGCGGGACCTTCGAGGGAAAGGCCCGTGTGCAGCATGTCGACGAGTTCGTCCTCATCCTTCGGCTGCATGACCGTGACGTTCGGGATGCAGCGGAGGTAGGCGAGGTCGAAGAGGCCGTGATGCGTGGGGCCGTCGTTGGGAGAGAGTCCCGCCCGATCCATGCAGAACACCACGGGCAGATTCTGCAGCGCGACATCGTGGATGATCTGGTCGTAGCCGCGCTGAAGAAAGGTCGAGTAGATTGCAACGACGGGTCGGATGCCGCGCGTGGCGAGTCCCGCTGCAAAAGTTACGGCGTGCTCCTCCGCAATTCCGACATCAAAAAACTGTCGTGGACACTCCTTGGCGAGACTGGCGAGACCGGTGCCGCTGGGCATTGCTCCGGTGATCCCGACTATCCGCGGGTCGGCCCTGGCCATTGTGACGAGTGCCTGCCCGAAGACATCCTGATAGTTGAGGGGTGTGCCCGGCGCGGATTTCTTGCTTTCCCCCGTGAGCCGGTCGAAAGCGCCGAGACCATGGAAACGCTCGGGATGGGCAATGGCTGCGTTCAATCCCTGACCCTTTTTCGTCAGGACGTGCACAATCACCGGACTCTCGACCTGTTTGGCGAATTCCAGATTCTTGATCAGTTCATCCAGGTTGTGGCCATCGATGGGGCCAAGGTATCGGAGGCCGAATTTTTCGAAGAGCGACGACTCGACAAAGAAATCCTTCGTTTCGCGCTTCCACTTCATGTAGAGGCGGTTCATCTCCGCGCCACGAGGCAGGGAGGTGAAGAATTTTTCGAGGTCGTGGTGGATCCGGTTGTAGGTGGGATTGGTCGAGAGGCGGTTCAGGTACCTTGAGATCGCGCCGACATTTTTTGCGATTGACCACTCGTTGTCGTTGAGAATGACGATCAGGCGGCGTGTGGAGGAGACGACATTGTTGAGGGCCTCGAGCGTGACGCCGCAGGTAAATGCGGCGTCGCCGCAGACCGCGACAACATGTTCAGCCGTGCCCCTCAGGTCTCGCGCCGTCGCCATGCCGAGGGCTGCGCTGAGCGCGGTGCCGGCGTGTCCGGCGCCAAAGGCATCGTGGGGGCTCTCGCTGCGGGCGAGGAATCCGCTCGCTCCGCCCGTCTGGCGCAGCTTGCGAAAGAATTCGCCCCCGCGCCCGGTCAGAAGCTTGTGAATGTAGCCCTGGTGGGCCACGTCGAAGACGAAAGGATCGTTGGGCGAGTCGAACACCCGGTGAAGGGCGAGAGTCAATTCGACCACCCCCAGGTTGGGTCCGACATGCCCGCCGTTTTGTGCAGTGACGGAAATGATCTCCTCGCGGATCTCGGCAGCCAGCTGAGGGAGTTGGGCGGCTGTGAGGGCTTTTACATCCGAGGGGTTGCGGATTCCGGGAAGCAGCGGGGGTGACGAAAATGCCGGACTGTCAGCGGGCGATGGATTCATCGGCGGGTGTTTTTCTGGCTTATGGAATCACGAGTCGTTGCCGGTGTCCGCGCGTTCGTCATCGAAGGGTACAAATGCCGCCACGCCATCCCTGCGTTTCTTGAGCAGCTCAATCTTGAGTTCCGCGTCCTTCAGGTGGTCTTCGCACATTTTCAGCAGGTTGCTTCCTTCCTCAAAACGGGAGAGCAGATCCGCGAGCGCAACATCCCCGCTTTCCATGGACTCGACGATTGACTCGAGGCGCGAGAGTGCGGCTTCAAAACTGAGCGGCGGTTCGGGAGGCGATTCCACAATGAGGTGATACTAAAATTCGGAGGCAGGCTTTCAATCCCGGTTTGAACCCCATGCGGATGCGTCCGGATTGCGAAAATGCCTCACTGGATTCTAACCGGAATGCCCGCGTCGTGCAGAAACCCCTTGACCTGAGGAATGGTCAGGGTTCCGAAATGAAAAAGGCTGGCGGCCAGGACTGCGCTCGCGCCTCCCGCCGTCAATGCCTCCGCGAAATGGGACAGTTCGCCGGCGCCCCCACTGGCGATGACGGGAACGGACACCGCATCGCTTACCGAACGGGTCAATGCGCAGTCATAACCTGCCTTCGTGCCATCGGCGTCCATGCTGGTCAGCAGAATTTCACCGGCTCCCAGCTCGACAACCCGCCGTGCCCACTGGGTTGCATCGAGATCGGTGGGATTTCTTCCCCCGTGGGTGTAGACGCGCCAGGATTTGCCGTCCGGTTCGCGTTTCGCGTCGATGGCGACAACGATGCACTGCGAACCAAAGCGGTTCGCGGCTGCCTGTACGAGGTCTGGATTCCTGATGGCCGAGGTGTTGAGCGAGACCTTGTCCGCGCCCGCGCGAAGCATCGCTTCGATGTCTGCCACCGTGCGAAGGCCGCCTCCGACGGTCAGCGGCATGAAGCACTGCTCCGCTGTCGCGGCAACCACGTCGTGCATGATGTGGCGCTCATCGCTGGATGCGGTGATGTCGAGGAAGACAAGTTCGTCGGCGCCCTGGGCGTCGTAGGCTCTGGCAGCCTGTACAGGATCACCGGCATCGCGCAGTTGCTGGAATTTGACGCCCTTTACGACGCGGCCTGCAGTGACATCCAGGCAGGGAATGACACGACGACTCAGCATGGATTCAGGAATGTGGAAACAGACCCGGGAATGCCGGGGGCAATGGCGACGGGAAGCGCCTGCGATTGCCTCCGGTTAACGGACTATTGATCCGTGTGGGTGATGTCCGGCTCGAATTCGACGGTGAGCCGATAGACCTGACCGGGGCGCATGACCAGCGGGTGGTCGCGGACCAGGTACTGCAGGTAGTGGATCTTGCCGTAGTTGGTGCGGTAGGTGGGGTCTGCCGAAACGACCTCCGTTTCCTGCCAGTTTGCCAGGAAATCATTCTTGCTGACGCCGCAGCGCGTGCCCTGAGCGCCCAAGGCAAGGGCGCCGGCAACATGATAGCGCGAGTGCGGGGCCGCGATAGCGAGCATGTAGCGAAACTTGTCGAGCGTGACCTGCTGTTTGACCGTGTAGGCGAACTCCGAGATGATCTTGTTGCCGGAGAAATTCCACTGGACCTTCACGCTGCCCAGTCCCTTGACGATCTCCTCCTTTGTATCGATGAGATCCGGCTGTTCGTAGCGGAAATAGAAACTATTACGAAGCCCAAGGCCCGTGACACAATTCCTGCCGTAGAAGGCGGGGATGGTCACGTGGTCACCGAATGTGAGTTCGGGCAGCATGATCGGCGCGTAGATGTTGTTCGGCCAATCGAAGACTCCGGGGCAATGCGGGAACGGCAGCGCGTCGGAGACCGCTTTGCCGCCACATGAGACGATCGGGATCTGGAAATGCAGCCCGCTGGAGGCGTCGCGGTAGAGAAACACGCCCTGTTCCTTGCGGTTGGACTTGTCGAAGATGACAAACCGTCCCGCGGTTCTTGCCGGATCGATCTTCGGCGGGACTGCGGGAAGTTTAACGGCCTTAGCGAGGCGGGACCACTGGCAGAGGTATCGCGCGGCATCGAAATTGGCCATTCTCGTCGTGTGATTCGAGTAGGCCGTGCGTTCGGCATCGCGCAGGTCCAGGAAGCCGTTTTCCTGGTCCAGGTAGGTCTGGTAGAAGAAGAAAAAGAGACGCCTGAGGAGGTCGTGATAGCGGGGTTTCTGGTCGTCCGGGATCCATCCGTCGCGCAGGCCCTGAAGGATCAGCGTGATGCAGTGCATCTGACCGTAGGCGCCGGCGGCTCCGCCAAAGGCCCAGCCCAGTCCGTCGGCGCGCACGAGGTCCGGCATCATCCGGATGTATTTCTCGGCGTAGGTGCGCAGGGTGGGGAGCTTGCGGTCACGCACGCCGCTGTTGGCGTGCAATTGAAGCGCCGAGCGGATGAACACGAAGGTCATCACGCCGTAGAGATTGAAATTGCCGCCGATGCCCTCGGTGGCGTCGTCGAAGAATCCGGTGGAACTTGTCTGGTTGATGCGGTCGACCATGCGCTCAATCAGGCGCGACGTCTCGTCCTTCTTGGAAAGGCCGAAACTGAATCGTGCCACCGCCTTCGCCACGTTGAAAGCCTGCCAGTGGTTGTCGTAGTCGCTCCGATGGAGGAGCTGTTTGTCCATGCGCTGCTGGGTTTCCTCGACCAGGCGTTCCCAGACCGCATTGCGTTCCTTGGAGGGGCCAAAACAGAGCAGTCCGAGCGAAGCGTAGGCCAGGCCGTTCTCGGCGGTGGGTTCGGTGAACATCTGGGCCGTCACACAACGGGCCGCCAGGTCAATCAGGTCGAAACCCTTGAGGGAGGTTTCGCTGGTGGCGCGGTAGTATTCGCCCAAGGCAAGGGCGACGTGTCCGGGTTCATCGGCGCGGGAAATCTCGCCGTGGGCAGGAAGGAGGGTGCCATCGGGCTGGATGGCTCCCAGGTTCTGGCCCAGAATGGAGCGGGCCATGTCGAGACACTGCTCGGAAAAACTATGCATGCGAATGGTTTAGCTGGCTGGCGACACCGGCCGGCGCACCGGGCACACGGACGGAAAGGAATTTTTTCAGGAAGGTGGCGACTGGCGCAAGAGGGAATTCAGGGGGCATCAACGTGCGATCAATTTGAGAAACTCGTCGTTGGTCTTGGTCTTGGAGAGACGGGTGATCATCGTTTCTGTCGCTTCCTCGACCTTCTGCTGCACGAGCGCCCGCCGGAAGAAGTGGATCGAATCGAGGGTTTTGGGGTCGAGGAGCAGTTCCTCCTTGCGGGTGCCTGACTGCTGCACGTTGACCGCTGGCCAGAGGCGCATTTCGGCGCATTTGCGGTCGAGGACCAGGTCGCTGTTGCCGGTTCCCTTGAATTCCTGGAAAATGACGTCGTCCATGCGGCTGCCCGTTTCGACCAGAATGGAGGCAACGATGGTGAGGGAGCCGGCCTCCTCGGTGCGCCTTGCCGAGGCGAAGAGCTGGCGGGGCTTTTCGAGGGCGCGGACATCAAGCCCGCCGGAGCCGGTGCGCCCGGAGTTGCGCATGGTATTGTGCGCCCTCGCAAGACGGGTCAGGGAATCGAGGAAGAGCACGACATCGCGTCCGCTTTCCACCAGGCGGCGGGCGCGTTCGATGGCGAGATCGGCGATGCGAACATGGCTTTCGACCTGTTCGTCGTTGGAGGAGGCCCAGATCTCGGCCGGTACGCTTCGCTTGAAGTCCGTCACCTCTTCCGGACGCTCGTCGACCAGGAGCACCATGACATGACATTCGGGGTGATTTTCGATCACGCCCAGCGCCATGTCGCGCAACAGGGTCGTTTTTCCGGTGCGGGGCGGAGCGACAATCAGGCCACGCGTGCCCTTTCCAATCGGGCAGAACAGATCGACCACGCGGGTGGTCATGCGCCCGTCCTTGGTCTCCAGCCGGAGGTGCTGGTTGGGCGAGACGGTTGTGAGATTGGTGAAGTCAAGTTTTGCGCGGCGGTCCTCGATGGACATGCCGTCGACGGACTCGATGAACTTGATCTTGGGATTTGGAAATTTCCCCTCGGCGGGATAGGCGGTCCCGGTGATGATCTGGCCGGGCTTCAGTTTGAAGCGCCGGATGAGCTCCTTGGGAACGAAGGTGTCGGTCGGTCGCCGCTTGCCGAATCGGGCAAGGTCGAGCAACTGGCCGTTTCCGCTCTTGGAGTGGTCGATGTCGAGGATGCCCGCGACAGTGACGAGATTTTCCGGGGGAGGGGTGGATGGGCGATCAGGTGCCGCGGCTTCGGTGGGGAAACGCTGGGATGCCGGCGATTCCGCGGATGCGGGATTATTTTCCATGTGGAACGGGAGAGTGGACAACAAAGTTCAAGGCGAACGCTTGACGCCTAACCCGTGTCGCGAGATATCATCTGCGCTCGCTGCGAACAAACGAACAACAGAATTCTATCCCCAACAGCCACTCACGTGACGGACCAAACGATAACCTCAGTATCCCGAGAAAATCGGGTTTTTAGGCCTTCGGCCGAGTTTCAACGCCAAGCAAACCTTGGAAGTTTCGCTACCTATAAGAGGCTTTATGCGGAGTCTGTCAACGCTCCAGCCAAATTTTGGGCCCGTCAGGCGAAGGAATTGCTGACCTGGAGGCGGCCGTTCAAGGAAGTTTTAAAATGGAAGCTGCCCCACGCCAAGTGGTTCATTGGCGGACAGTTAAATGTGGCGGAGAACTGCCTTGACCGGCACCTGGATACGGCCCGGTCCAACAAGGCAGCGATTATTTTTGAAGGTGAACCGGGCGACATCCGCACGATCACCTATAAACAACTCCACCGGGAGGTTTGCCAGTTTGCCAATGTGCTGACGGGACTCGGTGTCGGCAAGGGCGACCGCGTGGCCATCTACATGCCCATGGTGCCCGAGGCGGCCGTCGCGATGCTCGCCTGTGCGAGGCTGGGTGCGATCCATACGGTTATTTTCGGAGGTTTCTCCAGCGAAGCGATCAAGGATCGTGTCAACGACTGCCAGGCGAAGGTGGTCATCACGGCGGATGGTGGCTGGCGCCGAGGCAAGATCATCGAACTCAAAGTCAACGTCGACCGTGCGCTCGCGGGGACCCCGAGCGTGGAGAAGGTGGTGGTTCTCCGGCGCACCGGCAATGCGACCGCGATGACCGAGGGTAGGGATCATTGGTGGCATGATCTCGTCACCCTGGCATCTCCGATGCACAAGGCGCGCGGTTTCGACAGCGAGAATCCGCTGTTCATCCTCTACACTTCGGGATCGACCGGGAAACCCAAGGGCGTGCTGCACACGACGGCGGGCTATCTCCTCGGTTCGATGATGACCACGAAGTACGTGTTCGATCTCAAGGAGACCGACGTCTATTTCTGCACAGCGGATGTCGGTTGGGTGACGGGGCACAGCTACGTCGTGTATGGGCCGCTGGCGAATGGCGCCACCGTGTTCATGTACGAAGGCGCGCCCAACCAGCCCGGTCCCGATCGTTTCTGGGATATGATCGACCGGCACGGCGTGACCATCTTCTACACGGCGCCGACAGCGATCCGCGCGTTCATGCGCTGGGGTGACGACTATGTGAAAAAGCACAGCCTGGCGTCACTTCGACTGCTGGGTTCGGTCGGTGAGCCCATCAATCCGGAAGCGTGGATGTGGTATCACACCCTGATCGGGAAAAAGCGCTGCCCGATCGTGGACACGTGGTGGCAGACCGAAACCGGGGTCATCATGGTGACCCCGCTTCCTGGCATCACGCCGACAAAACCCGGTTCCTGCACCCTACCGTTTTTTGGAGTGGTCCCGAAGGTACTCGATGAAAACGGCAAGGAAGTTCCGAAGGGATCCGGTGGCCGGCTGTTCCTCAAGCAGCCCTGGCCCTCGATGCTGCGCACGCTCTGGAACGACGACGATCGCTTCAAGAAGCAGTACTGGAGCGAACTCCCCGGGTACTATTTCGCGGGTGACGGGGCCCGTTTCGACAAGGATGGATACCTGTGGGTCGTCGGGCGGATCGATGACGTCCTCAATGTCTCCGGCCATCGCATTGGCACCGCCGAAGTCGAGAGCGCACTGGTGTCGCATCCGTCCGTCGCGGAGGCGGCTGTCGTCGGACGCCCGGATGAATTGAAGGGGCAGGCGCTGGTCGTGTTTGTTACCGTGAAATCGGGTGTAACTGCGACGAAGGAACTTCGAGAGGAGCTCCGTGCCCATGTGGCGAAAGAAATCGGCGCACTGGCGCGACCGGACGATGTGCGGTTTGCGACGGCATTGCCGAAGACCCGCTCGGGAAAAATCATGCGCCGTATCCTCAAGGAGATCGCGGCCGGCGGAGAAGTCCGGGGGGACACCACAACCCTCGAGGATTTCTCGGTGGTGGCAGCATTGCAGTCGCAGGAGGAATGACGCATTAGGCTTGTTGGTAATTTGATAGGATTATTTGTCCATCAGATTGCAATTATCATTGACTAATTAAAGTAAATTGCATGCATCTCATGTGATGCATGCAATAGGGCGCTGCGAGATCCATTCAGGCGAAGATCGTGGGAGCGGGGCTGGGCGACTCAGGACCTCTGACCTGAAGGGATTGACCGTCGCGGAAGTGGTCGTGGTCCTGGCGATCGCGATCCTTTTGATGGGAGCGTCTGTGGCGGTTTTCGGGGGGCTCCACGACAGGGCCAAACGGCTTCAGGCCCAGGCCGAGTTGGCGGTCCTGCGGAACAGCTTGGAGGCCTTTCGAGGAGTTTATGGGGATTATCCGCTGACGGGCGATGCCCCGGCGCTGACGAATCTGGATTCGCTCGATGCCGGGATGGCGGAAGTGAAGCTCTTCAATGCCCTGTTGGGGAGGCTGGATGCAGGGCTTCGTCCGGATTCGCGAAAACGGCATCTCGATTGGCAGGCGCTCGCAACGGCGCATGCCGGTATCGGCGTGAATCCGGAAGGGAGCGAACTTGTCATCGACGCATTTGTCGACCCCTGGGGGAATCCTTATGCATACCGTTATCGGGCATCGGCTGGTGACGTATGGCGGGCTGCGACCTGTCTGATCTATTCGCGGGGTCCTGACGGGCAGGAAACTCCGCCTGATCAGGGCGTGTTTGATCCAAACGCCCCGTTCAATTGCGACAACATCCATGGATAGGCGCGCGTTCACGCTGGTGGAGATTCTGGTCTGCCTTGCGATTCTCGCACTGCTGTACGGACTCATTCTTCCGACAACGGCGTCGATTGTGGAAGCGACGGGGCGCCACCAGACACGGGTTCGATTCCGCCAGTGGATGCTCGCCATGGAGGAGTTTCGCGCGGAATACGGCTACCTCCCGGAGGTGACTTCGGGGACCGGCTTGCTTGATACCGGCAAGATGCTGGCTGCACTTACGGGATGTGACACGCGGGGACAGCCGGTTCCCGATGCAGTTCTCCAGGGAAATGTTCGAAGGATCCGTTTCCGCGACTTTTCCGAGGGAGAAATCCTTCGCCTGCGCAATGGCCCTCCGGATGCGGAGTTGGTGGATGGACAGGAGAACTGCCAGATCGGCGTGCTGGTCGATCGGGATGGGGATGGCGTGATTCGAGGAGATGAAATTCGTGCTGTTCCGATTGCAGCGGGAAACTCTCGGGACGGATTTTCCGCCTCAGTTTACCCGCCTGAATCCATCGTCGGGAACTTGACCGTGATAGCCGCGCGGGTGGCTTTTTACTCAGCGGGATCCGGAGTGGATGCGGATCGTTTTGTCTTTAGCTGGCGGTGAGGGTCACGACTCATGAACACTCTCAAACCTGGCCATTGCGCAAAGACACGCGCGTTTTCACTCATTGAGCTGCTGGTCGTGATGTCGCTTCTGACAGCGCTATCAATCCCCGCGGTCCTCAGGTTTCGCGAAGGTCGGGAAACTCGATCGATGGTGGCGGCGCAGGATCTGCTTGCCGGACAACTCGCCACGGCACGCAGTCGTGCCATCGTCTCAAGAAAGGCCTGTCGCCTGCTGGTGTATTCCGAAACGGGGATCGATACGCCGGTAGAGCTCCAGTTGCGGGGTGTGCTCGTTGCCATTGCCGATGCGGGCGGAACCTGGCGTGCAGCGGATGCTCCGCTATGCCTTCCAGGAAGCATCCGCCTGGTTCCGGGGTCTGCTCCACCCTCGCTGCATCCCGGAGGATGGGGTGATGCGCCCGTCTCGCGCATTTCCGATGACGCTGTGCATGATATCCTCGTAGGCGACCGGCATCAGTCGAGCCGTTGCTACTTTGTCGAATTCAATTCCCAGGGAAATACGGCTGGAGCGACACTGGTACTTTCACCCGGCGATATCCAGCCCACCGCCGGATCGAAGGTGATCTCCTTCAACCATCCCGGTGAAATCAGTGGGATCCGGGTGAGTCAATACGGTGCGCTGACCCGGGTGCCCAACGCCTCCGCATTCTGATGAAGGAGAAGTGCCTGGGATTTACGCTGGTGGAAACCCTGATGGCCCTGGGCATTGTCTCGGGTGGGCTGCTGATTCTGCTCGGAGTGCTTTCCTCGACGATCCAGGGAGCAATCGATCACGACCTCAGACGGAGCGCGAACGATGCGGTGGATGCTGTCCTGTCCCATTTGTTGGAACATGGCGGCCGGTCGTTCGTCGACAATCACTTGATTGCGGAGGATGAACTGGAGGAACTCGCAGCATGGGACGGCAGGAAACTCTTTGTTGATCGGGGAGTTGAATTTGTTGGTACTTCGGATGAGATCCGGGCTCGAGGGTACGAGCGCTTTGACCAGGCACATTTTTTTGAAGTCGTGCTCGTCAATGACACCGCGCGGTGGCGCGCGGGCGCGGCAAGCGGGACCGAGGCCTTGATCCTTTCCGTGAGACTCATGTGGCCCGCGTCGCAACCCGATGGCGCGCCGACGCCTGCTCATGAGCGCAGTCGACTCACCGTCCGTACGTGCCTTCCGCAGTGAAGACGAAGATGGAAATGAAGTGCCCCAGTTCGAGGAAGTGCCTGAGGTCTGCATTCACGCTCGTTGAGCTGATGGTCGCTCTCATGGTCGCAGGTGCACTCGTTGCGCTGATCTCGGCAATCACGATTCAGGCGGCATCCGTATGGCAGCGGCTGTCGGGCAGGATCACAACGCGCGCACAGGCTGATCTGATTTTCGACAGGATCGCCCAGGACATCGAAGGAGCAGTCTTCAAGTGCGATGGCAGTGTCTGGATGGCCGCAACGTTTCAGTCCGCTCCTCAAGTTGGAAAAGGAGACGCGTCGATGTCCGATGCGACATGGGAGGGTTGCGTCAAACCCGCAGCAGAGTCCCCCGGAGACCCCTCGTCATCGCTTTATATTCCGGCCGATGGCGAGCCGTTTTCCAAATCGCGATTCGGTCAGGCTGGGGTGTGGTTTCGACTCTTCACGACACAGCCCGATACACAGTCAAGTCTTCACAATCTTTCTGCGCCGCGAGCCGTCGGGTATCAACTTGTCAGACGGCGGCTGACTGCCTCCGCGACCGCTCCGACGGGCTCCCACACGCCCGTCCGGTACCTGCTGTATCGGAGTTCCGCGCGACCGGCGAATGACGACTGGGATGATCCGGATTCAACTTTTGGCGTCGGATACGATCTGTTTTCCCCGAGCACGCCTCCGAACTACAACCGCGGCGATGCCGGTCGCATCGACAATGTCGGCAACCTCCGCACCCCGCGGCGGTATGAACAGGTTTTGGGAAACAACGTGATCGATTTTGGTGTGCGGTGTTGGGTGCGCGAGGATGCAACGGGCAAACTGGTTCAGCGTTTTCCCATGCTCATGCCCGAGAGAACGCCCGTCCGTGGATTCGCCGCCACCGTGAACGACGGGAGACTTCGCCCGGCGGCGATCCCTCCCACTGTTGGTACGGAATCGACATATGGTGCGGCGGACATGGCCTATGGTTTCCCGTCGCGCATCGATGTCATGGTCCGCATTCTTACGGAAGAGGGTGCGCGGATGATTGAGGCCTTCGAATCAGGCAGGGTTGTGCGGACCGCGGGATTCGAGGACGACGGCTCGTATTGGTGGTCACTGGCCGCGAAGCACTCCCATGTCTACGTGAGCCACATTCAGGTCTTGAGCCATGCCCTCTGAAAACAGGACGCGCGCTCATCGAGGATCGGGCTTTGTGTTGATCGCGTCGTTGATCGCGCTGGCGGTGGTTGCCGGCGTGGCAGTCAGCCTGGGACTTCTGCTGCGGGTCGAGTCTCGCCTCGGCACGAATCGCGAATCCGAGGCGCAGAGCCGCCGCAATGCGCGCTGTGCGCTTGATCTGGCCCTCGCGCATTTGCAGGCGACCGCCGGACCCGATCAGCGCTTCACCGCACGCGCGGATATTGTCGCCCCTGCCCAGCCCGCTTGGACGGGAGTATGGAAAAGGAGCAATGGTCAGCCAGTGCTCCAGACTTGGCTTGTGAGCGGCAATCACTCCTCGGATCCACTTGCAGTCCAGCCCGCATCCGCGCCGGACCCCGCCACGTCAACTTCGCCGGGTGAAGTGATGCTCGTGGACCTTGGGACCGTTTCCAATCCAGCCCAGCGCATCAAACTACCCGCGATTCCGATTCCGTCGGCGGCAAATCAGCAGGAAGCGGAGAATCCGTCCGCGGCCGCCGGGCATTTTGCCTATTGGATTGGTGACGAAGGAATCAAAGCCAGCGTAGCGGCGGGAGTGGGATCGCGTGGACTCGACTACGACAATTTGCCGCCACCGCTGGAGAACACCGGTGGGATTGCTGCTGGAGTGAATTGGATCTCCGACACCGATGCCGGTATCCGCCTCAATCAGATGAGGCCCTCCTTCCTCAGGTCTGACCTCCTTTTTCCGGGGCTGGACATCGTGTCATGCGCAGCTCGTTTCGAGCGGGTCGTTGCCCGAAACCAGCTTCCGATGGTGAGTCCGCTGATCTCGCGCTCGCGTGTGCGTTACCTGTTCCACTCCATCACCGATTGCAGTCGCGCAGTCCTCGTCGATCACAGCGGGGAGATGGCGCGGTTGCGCCAGGATCTCTCCGATACGCCCGATGTCGAGGATCCGGCGATCAGACAGATGCTCCTTAACCGTCCTGGCGGCGTCACTGAAACGGGCATTTCCAACCACGTGATTGCTGGCGGCAGCGATCCTTCCTCGTCGGGTTTCGGTCTGGGATTTTCCGTCGCTCCCGTGTTGACAGAGTGCCTCGTCAAGGTGCGATTCTATCGGAATCCCCTGGACCAGGCCCTCTGGTTGCGCAGGGAGATTCAGGCCGAACTGTGGAATCCGTTCACCTGCGGGCTCTCGATCGGGGCCAATCCCGTTTCGTTGGAGATCTCGAAAATGCCTACGATTGGGGTGACGTATGGTGCGCGCGTGCTGACCGTGAATTTTGCGGATCATGTTGGGAGATTCACGATTGATCCGGCCACGACCTGGAGGCCGGGCGAAATCCTGATCCTGAAAGGCGGTGACTCGCTCAGCCGTTCAGGCAGTCTCGGAGATATCCGCATCAGTGAGGTCGGCGCGCTGCCTGACGATCCCCTGGTGGAAGAATTGGAGGTGGCATGTCCGGCGATCGATGCGGAGGACTCTCCCGAGTTCCGCCTGTTTGTCGGCAGCAATCAGGCGGCGCGCTATCAACCGGCAATGCCCTACGACGCCGCCAGCATGTCGGTCGAACCCATCGCGAATCCGCAAGAAGCCACCTTCGGCTTAGGTTTTGCCCTGCGCAATGAGCGGTCGTTCTGGATGAACGGCTCCCGCGCCGATTCGTTGGATCCCCGGAGCGGCGTCACCCGCGCGGAGGCGTTCGAGCCACTCGAAGGTTCCTGGAGCCGCCATCCGGAGGAGAATCGTGGGGACATCGCGACGGGTGGAGGGACGGTCTTCAATGCAGCGCGCCGCTATTGCCTGGCGGAGCTTCCGCGTCAGGAGGTTGTCTCGGTGGGACAACTCCAGCACCTCGTATCGGCGCGCCCCAACGCGGTCGGCAATCCCTGGGGAGGTGCGGCCAATTCGATTTTTGATCGCTTCTTTTTGTCCACCATTCCCCGGTGGGCCGCGTTTGATCCCGCACTTCCGTTGCCGCTGCCCAATCCCTGGCTCGAACACTGTGCGCCCTCGACGGCTGAGATTCCTCTGGGAGACCGTGCAGATCCGTGCACGCCGTCGGCTCGGCACCTGTTGGATCGCGACTATGCGGCTGCATTTCTGCTGATGCGCGGCGCGTTCAATGTGAATTCCACCAGCAAGGATGCCTGGATGTGCGTGCTGGCGGGGATGAATGCTTCGGGGTGGGATGCCGGGAGCGCGGGTTTCATCTCGATTGCCAACGCTCAATTTCGTTTCGCACACACAGCGCGCCACTTCACAACGGATCCCATGCGCGTTCCTTCCGACGAAGATGCGTACGCCCTGGGGGTGCGGGCGATGAGCATCGCGCACGTGGAACGCCTCGCGGAATCCGTGGTGGCATCGATTCGGCGTCGTGGGGCACCGTTCACGTCGATCGAGGAATTCGCCAACTCGGGGATCCTTGAGCGAGGCATTGCGGAGGCAGGCATCAACGACGCGCTGCCTTCCGCTGTTGCGCAGTCTCCCGCCTGGCTGACTCAAGCGGATATTCTCAGTGCCATCGCGCCCTTTATTGCGCCTAGGTCGGACACGTTTCTCGTGCGATGTTATGGTGATGTTGCAAACCCGGCGACCGGCGAAATTGAAGCGCGCTCCTGGTGCGAGGCCACGGTGCAGCGGATTCCGTCGCTGGCACCCACTCCAGCGGGGACACCGGCTGGCTCCGGGGACATCATCGCACCGGATCCGGTGCGGTACCCCGAGGGCCGGAGGTTCATTGTCACCGCCTTCCGCTGGCTGGGACCGGCCGACCTTTAGGTGAAAAGGGGAACGGGGGTTACGGAGCCGTGGGCGTGGAGGAAATGGGAATGCCCTCGGAGTTCCGTGCAAGGTGACGAAAGAAAAAGGACTCTTTCGAACCGAGATACTGCTCGGAGATGCCTCCATCCAATTGAGGAACATGGACGCGGACGGATTCGTCCTCGATGTTCAGCGAGGGCATGCGCCACGCACGCAGGAGTTCGGGAAGGGATCCCATGGCTCCGAATACAAGCAGCAGCGCAAGGATGCGCGATTCAAGCTGGCCTGGGTGGGCATTCATTGAACGGGCGACGCCGCCCCAGAGCAGAAACAGGGCAGGGATCGGAAAGCGCATGCAGGAGTCGTTGAAGATGCCGAAACGATACAGGGACGAGGCGACCAGGACCACAGGCAGGCACCAGAAGAGCAGGCGCAGCCAGCGATCTCCCGCGGATCGAAGCTCGCGCGCGAAAAAGTAGAAGATGCCCCATTCAAGAAGATGAAACAGGATGAAGCGAATGCCGTCTTCGCGCAGATTGACGGCATCCCACAGCCAGGCGCGGGGTGGGCTGGCGGTGCTCGAGCCGTAATAGAGAATCGCAGCCAGCAGAATGGGAATGGCAGTGAGATTTATCCAATGCAGCGCGCCGCGTCCGCGTTTGAAAATCACGGCGATCAGGAAGAACGGCGCGAGACCCACGACCGTGAACGGCGACCAGAATGCCGCAAGCGCGCCGGGTAGTCCTAGGCGGTTTAGTCCGTCCTGCTGCGGGAGCTGGACGGCCATGGAGCCGATGACCAGCCAGGCGGCGATCGAGTGCTGGGGCGCCCAGGCCAGTTGAGAGAGGTGACCGGGAAAACTGAGAAAGAGCCATCCCGCCCACCAATCGATGTGCTCCGCGGAAGGAGGGAGGGGCGTTCCACTGACGATGCGTTGACCGAGAAAATCCAGCCCGTTGGCAAAGACAAAGATGAGGGCGGAGAGCAGAGGCCGTTTCTGCACAAGCAGCACGAACCAATGGAGCGCGACGCACACTCCCAAGGCTGTCCATACCAGCAAGGCGACATTCGCCCACCACCAACCCGCGAATTTGCCCACTAGCGCGGCCGGGAGGTAGTAGGCCAGGTAGTAGACCAGGGGGATGTCGCCCGCTTCCAGACGATAGGCCACGGGCCAGGGCGCTTCGATCAGGTCCTTGAGCACGGCGGAATGTTTGTCCCAATCCGGATTCTGGTACACGAATCCGCCCGCCCCGGAATACAGGCTCCAGAGGCATCCGATGGCGACGATGACCAGCACCACCCAGGGCGGGAACTGCGCGGACAGCTCCTGGCGCCGACGCCACTCCTCCTGCACCCGACCGATCGGCCTGATTCCTCCAACACATGCGGCGATGATGCATACCGAGAGCAGAGTAGCCCAAGGCCAGGCGAGCCATCCCCAGACCCACAGAACCACCGGAAGCCCCAGGTAGGCGACCGTCATGCGGTTGAGTCCGGTGACCAAGTGACTGCGGGGTATGGATCTAGGGCTCAATTGGGTGGCGGCTAACTAGTCGATCGGTCGGCGCCGAGGCACTGCGTTTTATGCAACGCATGCTAGGGCGAGCGAGATTGAACTGGATTCTTCATGCGACATTTGGCCGGTATACTTGAATCTGATAGAGTACAAGCGATTCTTGGGCAAGAGTGTGCACCAAGCTTTGCGGCGAAGCGGGTAGCCTGGGATAGAGAGGTGTTGCTAAGGAGAAGCGCTTGGTTTGGCCTTTAAGCTTATGTTTGGAATGCCTAAGCCGAGCAATCTACCAATCAACCCTGATCTTATCTGGAAGATCGATGAGGCAGCAGCCTATTTTGAAAGGCTTCGATTGGCGGGATGGTGTTACTTGAGCAAGGAGCCAATAGTTCGAGTCCATGCGGTTTTTGGCGATGGGGAGCATGTCTATTTGTTGGAGAGTTTTGGCCAGCCAAGTCCAGATGTGGCAGCGAATATCGGAGAAGGTGCGAAACGGTGTCGATTTGATGATTGGCTTACACCACCTCGGAATTTCATAGGAAGGGATTTCAGCCTTGTATTTGAGACTGCGGATGGAATGCGGTATCTCGGCCGCTCGGTCCTTGAACAGGGCGCTTCAGATGATCGCTATTTTCAACTTTGGGCTTCATTTGCCAAGCGCCTTGATCAGCTTTCGCCCGGCCGTGTACTGGAGGTAGGATCACGCGCTCGGTCCGCAATAACACGCCGAGAACTTATTCCGTGGAATTGTGAATATATCGGCATTGATATTTGTGAGGGCCCGAACGTGGATATTGTAGGTGATGCGCACAAATTGGCGTCACTAGTCGAACCGGGATCAATTGCTGCCATCATCTCGTTCTCAGTCTTTGAACACCTGGCGATGCCCTGGAAAGTTGCACTTGAATTTAATAAAGTTCTCCGACCGGGTGGAATTGTATTCACTCAGACACATCAGACCTGGCCAGTGCATGAGGAGCCTTGGGATTTCTGGCGCTATTCAGAGTTTACCTGGAATGCCATATTCAATTCTGCCACTGGATTTCGAGTTTTAGAAGTGGCGGTTGGGGAGCCGGCCCGAATACATTCATGTCGTGCCAATCCGGTCACTCGCGATCTCCCCGAAACTCGCAAAGCCTACCTGGGTTCGTCCAGCATTGTTGAGAAGGTGGCGGAGTCGAAGCTTGAATGGCCTGTACCAACCCAGGTAGCCACCCAAGGGGAATACCCGAGGGGCAATTTGCAAGCTCCGCCGCAATAGTGTTCATGAGAAGCCATCTTCAGCAATCGAGTTTCGCTACCCGGACGGCTTGGGATAACGTTATAGGAGGCAACAGGAACTTTAGAATGGTCGCCGTTTGAAGGAACAGAGATCTTTTCCAAATGAGATCGCGAAGATTTTGTCTGTACGGGCTTGCATTTGGAATATTTCTGATCGTCGTGGGGGCGCGTTTCTGGGTTATAGATCGCTATTCGGTCAATGTGCCGACGAACGATGCGCTGATCAAGGAGTGTCAATGGCTGGAGGCTGCAATCCTGAATGGTGAACCTTGGCTCGGCAATTTCCTAAAACCGCACAACGAGCATCGTTTATACGTGAGTTTGGGTGTCAGCGCCGGATTGACGTTACTTGGACGCCAATGGGACAACCGCGTGCAAAGCGGAGTTGGTGGTCTTGTCTATGCCGCCGCTCTCGCGGTACAATTCCTGATCGCCTGCAGGCATTTGCCAAAATCGAGATGGGCCATTGTGGCGGCAATCATGCTGGCTTTTGGTGCGTCGCTGATGGCTTGGCAGAATATAGTTTCGGGTTTCCAGACATCGTTCTACTTCCTGATACTGTTCTCTTGCGTCGCGATTTATGCCGCGTGCCAGGACAGGGCGGGTATTGGGCTTCGTTTTGTCGGCGCGGTGTGCGGACTCCTGGCGTTATTTACTATGGGATCTGGTTTCCTTTGGACGGTGCCAGCTATTGGCGGTATAATGCTTGTATCCTCTGGGCGAAGAAACGGGAGAGTTACGCCGTGGGTGGTTTCGGTGCTATTTTCTTTCGCTATTCTGTGCACGGGCTTGTTCCTGATGTATTCACCGCCGTGGCATGAGGTGCTTCGAGCCAAGACAATTGCTGATTTTGCGACCTACTTCATTCACTGCCTTGCCTGGCCTACTTCCCACCACGAAACGTTGCTGCTATTCTGGCATGGGCCTCTTGTTGTATTCATTATTGTTTCACTGGGGTCCAGAACCTATCGGCAGGCTCCGATATTTTTTGTGCTGCTTTACGCATGGTGCATCATGAACATTGGGGGCTTGGCGTATGGCCGCGGAAGCGGGGGAGGCTTTCCTGCGCCACGATATTGTGATGTCATCGCCATCGCGATGATTTGTCAGGCGATATTGTTTCTGTATACGGTGGAGGTTGCACCGCTGCCCCACAGGTTCAGACTGGTGGGCCGGGTCTGTCTGGCTGCCTGGCTACTTTGCCTTGGAATTGGGTTGTATCATGTATCAAAGGAAGGTGTTGTGGATTTGGATAGGCAAAGGAATTCCCTTGAAGA
>CAUJJL010000082.1 GCA_963205455.1 Verrucomicrobiota bacterium | reverse complement strand
GCCTTTTCCTTTCCGAAGATTGCCCCGGCGATACGGTCCGCGGGCACGACGCGCTCGATGATGGCGCGGGCTTCGGGCGTGGCGCCGACCAGGGGGAAGGTGGACTTCGGCTTGCCGCAAAGCGCGACCAATTCCCTGATTGCCTGCAGAATCGGCTGGATTGCCTGATGCCCGAACGCGAGAGCCTCGATAAAACGCTCCTCGCTGATCTGGTCGGCGGAACCCTCAATCATCAGCATGTCCCTCTCGGTGCCGACATAGATGAGGTCGAGCGTGCTGGCGAACATCTGCTCGATGGTCGGGTTGGCGACAAATTGACCGTCAATTTGGGCCACGCGGACGGCAGCGATCGGACCGGCCCAAGGGATGTCTGAAATGGCGAGGGCGGCGGAGGCCCCATTCACCATGGGAATATCGGCTTCGTTCATCTGGTCGGCCGACATGAGTTGGCCGATGATCTGGACCTCATTCAGGAAGCCTTCCGGGAAAAGCGGACGGCAGGGGCGGTCGCAGAGCCGGGAGGTTAGGATTTCCTTTTCGGAAGGGCGACCCTCGCGCTTGAAGTAGCCGCCGGGAAAACGACCGGCTGCGGCGTATTTTTCGCGGTAGTCGACTGTGAGGGGGAAGAAGTCCTGACCCGGACGCATGCTTTGGGCGACACAGGCGGTGACGAAGACATTGGTTTCGCCGACGCAGACATTGACAGCGCCGTTGGCGAGCTGCGCGATCGAACCGGTGGAGAACGTCATTCCCATTCCGGGAACGGCAACAGTGTATTTCTGATTCATAGTTGATGGATTTGCTTCATGCGATCCCAGGGCGGGCGGATTGCCGCCAAAGAGGAGGGATCGGGTATTTCAGTCATGCGGGTTTCGCATGTTCATTTGAACCCCGGCGGCGTCGTTGTGACGCTCGGGGAGGGTGGAGGGCGTTTTCCCGCTTTCCCGTCAGTCTCGAGAAATTTCCGGTTAGATCCATTGGCCGCCTGGGAATGTGGCGGTGGCGCTATTCGGAAATGTCCCGGTCTGAGTCGAGAGTCCCAAAGGACAGCGGGCGACCCGCGTATCGGATCGCCCGCCAGTGGAGAAACTATTTACGGAGGCTCAGCTTTTGCAGGAGCTCGGAGTACTTTGCCAGGTCGTGGCGTTTCAAGTAGTCGAGGAGCTTGCGGCGGCGGCTGGCCATTTGAAGAAGACCTCGGCGACTGTGGAAGTCCTTGCGATGCGACCGCAGATGCTCAGTCAAGTGATTGATGCGCGCGGTAAGCAGGGCGATTTGAACTTCGGACGAGCCGGTGTCCTTTTCGTGAATCTTGTATTGGGCGATGATATCGGGTTTTGCGACAGTTGACATGGTTATTTGACAGAGTTTCACGCCTGAAGGGGAGTGGCTTGGGGCTGCTCCCGTGTCACCCGCGTCATCTGCGGGGAGAACCGCAGCTTCGGCCGATGGCACCGTTCCAATCCCGCGGGATGCGGGACCAGGCATGGTGGGCGCCCGTAACCGGACGGGCTTCCACTAACGCAAGGGGCGAGATTCCCGATCTGGCCATCGAGGCGCAAGCGCAAACTTGCGCTCAACCAGCCCGCAAGTGAATTTCACGAATGCTTTCGCATCCGGGGAGCTTTTGCAATTTCGCGACGATGGCCTTGCGGTGAAGGAACAGCTCGTTGCGAATGATGGCGTGGCTTGTAGATACGATCAGCCGTCCCTTGGGATCGATCTGGCTGGCGTGAGAATAGGCGGCGTTTGCGGAGCCGACAATCGCAGCCCAATGCTCGCGAATAACCTGCTCGGGAGTTTCGAGGCCGATGCCGTATTTGACGCGGAGGTCGCCGATAAGGTGCGAGATCTCGCGCACGGGACGGCGGCGCAGGTTTCCCGGGTCCTCGCTCGGAATGCGTCGCAGCGATCCAATCAGTTCTTCTGCCACCTTGCTGAAATGAGGAGGGTCTGGATCGGCCATGGCCTAGGAGTGCGCAGGCGCCGGAGCTTTCGCAGGGAGGACAATGCGTGCGACGGAGAGCGAGGCAAACTAATGCCGCGATGCTGAAAGCGGTGGCGGATCGCGGTGGCGGCCTGCTTCGTACAAGCGGCTGCCGCGAGCAAAGACGCCAAATGCATTGGATCCCGCGATGTAGAGCCCTGGAAAACCGTCGAGGAAGCCCAGCCTGAGGACGTAGCCACGGAAAAAGCGCCAGGCCGATCGAAAGAGCGTGCTCGTGACCGAAAATTGTGCTCCGCGGGCCTCCTGTTGCTGAACAAAAAGCTCGGCAAACAGATTTATTTTGCCGACCTGGCTTGCGAGACTGGGAAAGGAATAATGGTGCAGGTCGCCGTGGAGCCGAAGGACGGGGCCGTCGCACTCCAATTTCTCATGCACGAAGGCGTCACCGCCCCATCGGGCCTTGCGGCGATCCACCAGTCGCAGCGAGAGGTCGGGATACCAGTCACCGTGGGTGATCCATCGATCGATGAACCAAACCTTCCTGGGAAATCGCACTCCGGCATGGCGGAACACGGCGCCGCTGCGGAAAGCCCTTTCAAACTCGGTCCGTAAGGGAAGGGAAACCTCTTCGTCGGCGTCGAGACAAAGCGCCCAGTGGAAACGGGCGAGATCAAGGGCTGCATTCTTGGTGTCGCGAAACCCCTTCCACTCCAGGGAGACCACACGCGCGCCATACTTCGCTGCAATCGCTGCACTCTCGTCTGTCGTGTTGTTGAGCGCCACCACGATCTCTGAGACCCAGCCATGGACGCTTGCGAGGCACCGCGGAAGGTTCCGGGCCTCATTGCGGGCGACCACGACGACGGAAATCGGCAACGTCGAAGCCGCGCGCGGGAGTTCGATGGTTGTGCTGCGAGGAAGTTCTGCCAGGCTAGGCATATAGGCTTTGATTTGTGCAAGAAGTACGTTTCCGCAACCTGCAACGAGTCATTCAAGCGCTTGAAATTTCACGTCACTCGGATGCCGCCGAGTTGCGACTTTACTGCGTCAAATACCTGCTCAACGGACAGTTTTCGCACGCAGTACGAGCGATAGGCGTCATGAGGAACGCAGGTTGATGGCAACTGTCCCGCTGGGAAACACGTGCAGGGAAGATCGGTTTGCAAGGCGATATGGCCGGGGCCGTGAGGTCTCCAGATTGCGGCATTTTGTGAGCCGAAAAGTGCGACCACCCGGGTCCCGACTGCTGCGGCGATATGCATGGGTCCGCTATCATGACAGACAAACAGATGACATTGTGCCACGAGGGCAGCGAATTCCTCCACGGAGAATGTCTGCCGAAGAACAATGACATGGGTCTTTGCCTGTTCACGAATCGTGCGGACCGTGGCGAGATCAGTCGGGCCGCCTACGAGGAAAACCTGGGCGTCCAGTTCGTCTTGAATCCTGTCGATCAGCGCCGCAAAGCGCTCGGTCGGCCAAAGGCGGAACCGGCTGCGGGTTCCGGGATGGATGAGCACCTTGCGGGACGGCCCGGAGATCAATCGCAGCGCCTGTGCTCGCGCGGCTACTCCCGTGATGAGCTGGAGTTCATTCAAGGGCGTGGGAATCCCCGCGGACTGCAGCAGCAGATGGTAGGTATCGATGGCCGGCCGCGATTCGCAGGCGTCCCTCGAATGCCGGGCAAAGCAGGTGTAGGCGCTTGGAAATCGCGTCTTGCGGTCTTCGCGGTCGTATGTGGTGCGGAAGGGTGCACCTGTCGCGACAACGGCGGCAACCGTGCGCTCGGTATTGTCGAAATCGAAGACGTGCGTGAATCGTTGTCGGCGAATCCGAAGCAGGAAGCCCGGCCACTCGGTCGCCTTTGCCGGCATGACGATCGTGCCGCTGACATGTGGGATCAATCGCGGGACATCCTGATACGCGCGATCGACCAGAAGGGAAATGCTCGCCTCCGGCCAGTGCCGGTGGAGGTTTGCGATGGTCGTCCCGAGGAGGACGATGTCGCCCAGGTAGCGGCGTCGAATGACAAGGATTCGTATCACACTTCCGGATACGCGTTGTGAGAGGGCGTCACCCATGGGCTGCGTCGGGAGTGCCGCAGAGATCAGGGCACCGCTAGGGGCGGCCCGCCTGGCCGTCGTAGAGGGAGCGGTAGAGCGGATTGCCGGCGTACAGCGCAGCGTGGTCGCCGCTGGCGACGAGCCGGCCATTTTCGAAAACGAGAATCATGGATGCGTCGCGAATCGTCGAAAACCGGTGGGCGATGATCAGCACGGTTTTTCCGGCGACGAGCTTCTGGAGTGCGCGTTGGATGAAGGACTCGCTTTCGCTGTCGAGCGCGCTGGTGGCCTCGTCGAGGATCAGTATCGGCGCGTTTCGAAGGAAGGCGCGGGCGAGCGCGATGCGTTGCTTCTGTCCGCCGGAGAGGCGGATCCCGCGTTCGCCGACGATCGTCTCGTAGCCTTCCTTTTCGGCCGTGATGAAGTCGTGGGCGAATGCGTTCTTCGCAGCGTTGACCACGTCGTCCCGGGTCGCATCCGGGCGGCCGACGAGCAGGTTGTTGTAGATCGTGTCGTTGAAGAGAACCGGCTCCTGGGAAACAATCGCGATGTTTCGGCGAAGGTCCGCGAGACGCATGGAACGCACGTCGCTTCCGTCGATGCTGACAGATCCGGAGGTGACCTCGAAGAACCGGGGGACCAGGTTGGCGAACGTGCTCTTGCCGGCTCCGGACGGCCCCACCAGGGCGCAGGTGGTGCCTGGTGGAATTCGAGTCGTGATGTCGGTCAGGACGGGATTTCCCTCCGTGTAGGCAAACGAGACGGAGTCGAACGCAATGTTTCCTTCAAGGCGCTGCACGGGCACGGGATCCTTCGGGTCGGCGATCGAAACCGGTTCGTTCAGCACGACCTCAAGCCGGTCGAGCGATGCCTCGGCCCGTTTCAAATCGTTGTTGAGCGAGCCCATCTTCTTTACCGGTTCGTAGGCGAGAAAGAGCGCCGTGATGATCCCGAGGAACGTGTCCTTCGAAATCTGGGCATGGTAGGCGAAGAGCAGGGTACCGGCCACACCAAGGGCGGCGATGACCTCGATCGCGGGGCTGAGGGCCTGCGCATACTTCACGATCTTGAGCTGATGCTTGAAGAGCTGCTCCGACAGGACGGCCAAGCGTCCGATTTCGCGCCGTTCCAACCCGTAGGCCCTGACTTCGCGGGCCGCGGATAGATTTTCTGAGAAAAGTGCGGTGACGGCTCCAAGCCTCGCCTGAACCTGCTGGGCGCGGCGCACCACTTTCTTGCCGACGTAGCGGATCGGAAAGACGGCGAGCGGCACCGCGGCGAGGCAGAGCAGCATCATCGAAACGCCGTGGGCATCGAGGGCCTTGGCTGCCAGGTAGCCGAGCGCGCCGAGAAGCGTGAAGGGCTGCTTGATCCCATCGTTGGCGAGCTGGGTCAGCGTGAATTGCAGTTGCGACGTATCGGCAAGACCGCGCGCCAACAGATCGCCCGACTGCCTGCTCTGGACAAAGGACAGGGGTAGAAACTGGAGTTTTCGGAAATAGTCCTCGCGCAACCGCTCAAGGATGCGTGTCCCGGCGGACTGGATCAGGTAGGAGTTCAGGTACCCCGCCAAACCTCGGATCAGAAAGTTGGCCGGAATGTAGGCGGCGATCCAGATCACGTCGGCCCAAGGCAGGCGGTTGTCTGCGGCGGTGAAGATCCGCGGAAAAACGTTCTCCGTGAGCCAGGGGATGCCGATGCCTGTCGCGGCGGCGTAGATGATCCCGAAAAAGATTGCCCAGGCGATCTGCGCCCGCACGAGGCTCAGGTAGTGAAGATGGGGACGAAGCCTACGCAGCGAGCGCATCGTGAAGCCGCGATTTCAGTCCTTGCTGGAGCGCACATCCAGCGCATCCCGCAGCCCATCGCCGAGGAAGTTGAGGGAAAACAGGGTCAGGGAAAAAACCGCTCCGGGAAAATAGAGCAGCCACGGAAACTCCTCCATTTTCTCAGCCCCGTCCTTGATCAGCACGCCCCATGAACTCATCGGGGCCTGCACGCCCAGTCCAAGAAAGCTGAGGAAGGCCTCAAGCAGCATCACGCTCGGGATGGTGAGTGTCGTGTAGACGATGATTGGGCCGACGATGTTGGGCAGGATGTGGCGAAAGATCAGGCGACTTTTTCCGAAACCCAGGGAGCGCGCGGCCTCGACAAATTCCATCCGCTTCACCGCCATGACCTGCGCCCTCACGATCCTCGCCATGGTCAGCCATTCCACCGCGCCGATCGCTACGAACAGGAGGATGATCTCGCGTCCGAAGAACACCATGAGGAGGATGACAAAGATGGTGAACGGCAGCGAATACATGATGTCGACAATGCGCATCATGACGGCGTCGACCTTGCCTTCGAAGAACCCGGCAACTGCACCGTAGACGACTCCGATGGTAACCGCCACGAGGGTGGCGACGAGTCCCACGGCGAGGGAGATTCTACCGCCGTACAGGGTGCGCACCAGAAGATCGCGTCCGAGCGTATCCGTGCCGAGCCAGTGCTGGGAGCTCGGTGCGGATGCACCGAGTTCAAGGAACTGCTGCTCGTAGCCGTAGGAGCTGAACAAGGGACCCGCGAGGCAGGCGATTGAGACAAGTACGAGCACGCCGGCCCCGAAGAGTGCGAGCCGGTTCTTGCGCAGGCGCAACCAGGCGTCGTGCCAGAGCGAACTGCCCCGCTCCGCCGGGGTGGCGGTGGAGACCTGTTCTGGAGAGGCGGGAGGTGCGAGCGTGGTCATGAGGATTCGACGTCAGCGGGCAAGTCTGACCTTGGGGTTCATCCAGGCCTGCGCGACATCCGCGGCGAGATTGAGCACCATGATCAGCGCGGCGTAGAGAATGACTGTGCCGAGCACGAGGGTATAGTCGCGATTGAACGCGCTGTTCACGAATTCCCGTCCGAGGCCTGGTATCTGAAAGATGGTTTCGATCACGAAGGAGCCGGTAAGGATTCCAGCGATGGCCGGCCCGAGATAGGAGACGACGGGAAGCAGTCCGCCGCGCAGGCAGTGCTTGAAGATGATCCGCAACTCGGAGGCGCCCTTTGCGCGAGCAGTTCGGATGAAGTCCTGACTCAGGATTTCCAACATGCCGCCGCGCGTCAGGCGGGAGATCGGTGCGGCGTAGGCAAAACCAAGGACGAGCGAGGGCAGCACGCGGTCTTCCGGCGAATACCAGCCTGACGCATTGAACCAGCCCATGTGAATGCTGAGGGCGAGGACCAGCAGAGGTGCAACCACGAAGGTCGGCACGGAAAGGCCCGTCATGCCGAAAGTCGATGCACAGTAATCGATCCACGAGTTTCGGCGGGTTGCCGCGATGATTCCGAGTGGAATCCCCATCAGCAGTGCGAGCAGCAGGGAGAGCGAACCGAGCTCGAGGGAGACCGGCAGCTTGTCGCCCAGGATTTCGTTCACCGTGCGATTCGGATACTTGAACGAGGGACCGAAATCCCCGCGCAGCAGGCTTCCCAGATAGTCCGCGTATTGTTTCCAGAGCGGCTGGTTCAGGCCGTAGTGGGCCTCCAGGTTGCGCAGGATCTCAGGCGTGACGGCTTTTTCCGCGGTGAACGGCCCTCCGGGGACGAACCGCAGCATGAAGAAGGTCGCCGTGATGATGATGAGCAACGCGAGGGCCGACTGCAGCAAGCGCGACGCGAAAAATCGAAACATGCGGAAACAGCTTCAATTTTTTGCCGACGAAGGCAAGGCGCCAGAGCTGCCCGCTTTTCCGGCTTGCTTCCAGTAGACGAACTTCCAGTTGGGCGTCTCGACGAGATTCCTTGGAATGTGGAGGTTGGGATTGATGGCGTAGGCGCGCGTGTAGAAATAGATGGGAATCAAGGGGACCTCGTCCATCAGGATCGCGTCCATCTTCACATAGTTGGCCATTCTTTCGGCCTCGGTATCCGCATTGAGCGCCGATTCGAGCAAGCGATCATATTCCGCGTTGGAGAACCCGGTGCGGTTGTTTCCATCGCCCGTCCGCCACACGTCGAAGAATGTGTTGGGATCGATATAGTCAGCTATCCAGCCGGCGCGGCAGATTGCGTAGTTGAGCGTATCCTGGGAGTCGAGGTACACCTTCCATTCCTGATTCGCGAGCGTCACATCGATGCCCAGGTTGACCTTCCACATCTGCTGCACGGCCTCGGCTATCTTCCGGTGGTTCTGGCTGGTGTTGTAGAGAAGCTCCAGCTTCGGCATGCCCTTGCCGTCAGGAAAACCGGCATCAGCCAGAAGCTGGCGGGCCGTGGTCAGATCTCCCTGGAGCCGGACCGGGGAGGTGAAGGAATCCATCGGGGGACAGGCGTTATAGGCGGGCTGCTGGTCCTGTTTGGTGACCCGCTGAACGAGTTGTTCACGATTGATCGCGAGGGCGAGTGCCTTGCGCACGCGTTTGTCCGTGAGTGGAGGCCTCGTGGTATTGAGCCGGAAGTAGTAGATGCCAAGCAGCGGATCGATTCTCAGATTGCTGTGCGGGTCCTTGCGATAGGCATCCGTCTTGTCGAGCGGCAATTCATTGGTCTTGTCCAACTGGCCCGTGCGAAACATGCGTTCCTCCGTATCGATGTTTTCCGTCGGGAAAAAGGTGATGCGGGTCAACTTGACAGATTTCCGGTCCCAGTAGGTGGGTGACGCCTCGACGACGAGTCGCTGTTGCATCGCCCACTCCTTCAGCACAAACGGACCGTTGCCGACGAGGTTGCCGGGGCGCGTCCATGCGGTCCCCTTGCGCGTAAGACCCCCGAACTTTTCAATCGTGGCAATGGGCACGGGAAACCAGGCGTAGTGCTTCAGGGAGTCGATCAGAAACGGTGTGCGGTGCCTGAGCGTGAGCTGCAGCGTGCGGTCATCGAGCGCCTTGAATCCGGTCTTGGAGAAATCCTTCAGCGTGCCCCGATTGAACGCTTCGGCGCCGACCACCGGATAGAGCTTGTTTGAGTATTCCGACGCGAATTCCGGGGCAAGCATCCGCTGGTAGGAGCGGACAAAATCCATGGCGGTCACCGGATCGCCATTCGACCACTTCCCCTCGGGCTGGAGCTTGAACGTGTAGACGAGTCCGTCATCGGAAACGGTCCAGCTTTCGGCGGCGGCGGGAACGGTGCCCTGGCCGCTTGGACCGTAGGCAACGAGGCCTTCGAACAGCGCATTGATGATTTTGTTTTCAGGCACACCGGTTACAACCTGGGGATCGAGGTCCTGGGGTTCGGTGCCGTTTCCGTAGTTGAGATCTGTTCTGAGGGCTGTCGCGCCTCCGCCAGGATACGAGGCAGGCGACGCGCTTTGGTTGTTCTTGGTGCATCCACTCCCGATCAGGAGTCCGAGGATCATGACAAGCCAGGAGTGTTTCAGCATGGCGCAATCAAGAGAGGGGCGGCGTTGCAGGGCAAGGCGGGATGGATCCACGGCATGGCGTCCTTCTTTTTTCAGCATCCCGCGCAGCGAAGCGTATCGCCGGGGCGTGCTCCTTCAACGATTCCTGATCGAAGGAGCGCGGGCGGGTTCGTCATGGCGCCGCTGTGTCGATCAATCGGACATGCTTGTAGGGATGGTGGTCCAGGAGAGTAGGGTGCCATCCCTGGACAGAGGGCTGAATGAGGAAAACATGGGTGTAGTGATAGAGAGGAATCAGCGGCGATTCACTGAGAAGCAGTTCTTCCGCGCGTTGCAGAATCTGGAGGCGGGCGGCGGCGTCCGGTGTGCGTGTCGCTTCATAGAGCAGGCGGTCATAGGCTGCGTTTGCCCAGTGGGTGTAGTTGTTTCCGCTGTCGCTGCGCCAGATTGCCAGGAAGGACATCGGATCATTGTAGTCGCCGATCCATCCTGAGCGAAGGACCTGGTAGTTTCCGGCGCTGCGCGCATTCAGGACGCTCTTGTTTTCCATCGTGTGCAACCTGGCATCAATGCCCAACTCGCGGCGCCACATTTCCTGGATCGCTTCGGCGATGACGCGATGATTCTCCGAGTTGTTGTAGAGGATTTCGATGGGCGGGGCGTTCTTGCCTCCTGAAAAACCCGCCTCTGCCAGCAGGGCACGCGCGGCATCAGGGTCGCTCGTTATGCCGGCCGGAGGCACATAGCCACCCGTGCCGGGTGGTGTGAAGGTGCCTGTGGGCGTCTGGCCGCCGTGAAGGAGACTCCTGCCGAGTGCGGTGCGATCAATGGCGAGGGAAAGTGCGCGTCGGACCGCGACTGAATTCAGGAACGGCAGGGAGACATTGATGCGATAGAAGTAGGTGCCCAGGTACGGATCGATCCTCAGCACATCGGGTGCGTTTGTCCTATAGGAGTCGATCTTGGCCAGCGGAAGGGCCTCCGTGATATGGAGCTGTCCCGCGCGGAATGCGCGTTCCTCGGCATTCACGTCGTCGATCGTATGGAAGTGGATCGCGTTGAGCTGGACGTTTGCCGCATCCCAGTAGGTCTTCGATTTTTCGACGACAATGCGCTGGCCGGCACGCCATTCCTTGAGCGTGAACGGACCATTGCCCACGAGAGTTCCCGGGCGAGCCCAGCGGTTGCCGCGCGATTCAACCGGTCCGTATTTTTCCAGGAGCGCAACCGCAACCGGCACCGGCCACCAGACCCAGTGCTGAAGCAGGTTCAGGAAGTAGGGAGTCGGACGTTCAAGCGTGATTCGGACGGTGCGGGAGTCGGGCGCCGCAAATCCCACTTCGTGGAAGTTCCCGGTTTTTCCCCGATGGTAGGCTTCCGCACCCTGGACCGGGAAAAGCAGGCTGGCATTGTCGGCCTGCAGGGTGGGTGACAGGACTCGCTTCCATGACGCCAGGAAGTCCCCCGCGGTGACGGGATCGCCATTGGACCAGCGCGCATTGCCGCGCAAAAAAAACGTGTAGGTGAGTCCATCGGCGGAAACCTGCCAGCGTTCGGCAACTCCGGGAGCCGGGCTCAGGTCCTTTGGGTCCTCCGTTATCAGGCCTTCAAAAAGTGCGGACAATACGCTGTGATCGCCCGGACCTGTTGCGAGGTGAGGGTCGAGGTCCGCCAGGTCGGGACCAATGCCCCGGTGAAGGATCTTCAATCGGTTCCCCTGCTCAACGGCAGATTCGCGGGGCGAACAGGCGGGAAGCAGGCCCGAGAGCGCTGCGGCAAACCCGAGTCCGAGCAGCCTGAAAAACATCCGCCGGTCCATCACGATGCGCGCCGGATCAGGACCACCGCGTGGGCGGCAATGGCCAGGCCGCGTCCGATGTCATCGCTGCCTTCGTTCGTGGTGGCCTTGACGCCGATCGCGTCGACGGGAAGTGCGGTCGAGGCGGCAAGCGATGCCTTCATCTCGGCGAGCCGGGGAAGGATCTTCGGTTTTTCAGCAATGACGGTCGCGTCGATGTTGCCGGGATGCCAGCCGCGCGAGGCGAGTTCGGCGATGACACGTTTCAGGAGGATTTGAGAGTCGATGTTCCGGTAGGAGGGATCCGACGGAGGAAAAAAGTGGCCGATGTCGGGCAGCCCCGCGGCGCCGAGCAGGGCGTCACAGATTGCGTGCGTCAGGCAGTCCGCGTCACTGTGGCCGTCGAGGCCGAAGTCGCAGTCGAACCGGACTCCGCCGAGGACCAGCGGGCGGCCGACGACCGTACGGTGGATGTCATAGCCGTGGCCGATTCGCAGTGTCATGGAAGGCTTTAGTGGGACGTCCCTGCTTGCGCGAGGTGATTGCACCAGTCGAGATCCGCGGGTGTCGTGATCTTGGGATTCGGATGAGGGTTTTCCAGGAGAGCGACGGGATGATTAAGCCCTTCGACGGCCTGGGCATCATCCGTGATCGTGAGCCTTCGTTTTGCAACGCGCGCGTAAGCGCGGGTGATGAGGTCACGGGAGAACACCTGGGGCGTTTCCATCGCCCAGAGCTTCGTACGATCGAGGGAGCGCAGCCGGCCGCTCTCATGGTGGACCTTGATGGTGTCGGTGACCCGGTGTGCAAGGACGACAGCGTTTTCCCGACGCACGATCTTGTGAAGAGCGATCAGTTGCTCCGCGCGAATGAAGGGACGTGCGCAATCGTGGATGAAGACATATTCCACGTCGTCCGGCAGGGCGTCGAGGGCGCGCGCAACCGAGTGCTGGCGTTCAGTGCCGCCCTTGACGAAGAGGGCGGGGGTCGGGGCGTAGGCGGACAACTGGATCGATTGGGTCGCGTCGCGGTAGACGATGACATAAAAATCGGCGACACCGCTCTCCATGAATGCACCCGCAGAGTGGGCGAAGGCGGGTTTCCCTCCGATGGTTGCAAGAATCTTGTCTCCCACGGTGCCCTGCATGCGATTGCCGCTGCCGGCGGCGAGAAGTATTGCGGCGTTTCGGCTCATGTGACGAAGTGATTTCGAGCAGACAGACCGGAATCCGGTCAATGGGTTGCGTGCCCTGTGGCGCGAAGGATTTCGCGCGCTGCGGCGACCGGGTCCGGAGCATGGGAGATGGGGCGTCCGACGACGAGGTAATTGGCCCCTGCGGCAACAGCCTGGGCAGGTGTGAGAACGCGAGTCTGATCATCCGATTTTGCCCCGGGAGGACGGATTCCTGGAACCACCAGAGCGAGCCCTGAGGGAAACCGCTGCCGCAATGGCGCAATCTCGAGAGGGGAGCAAACGAGTCCCTTCATGCCTGAGTCCACGGCCAGTGCGGCCAGATTCAGCACCTGGGCTTCAGGGGTGGAGCCGACCCCGGTCGCGCGAAGATCGGCTTCACTCATCGACGTAAGCACCGAAACACCGAGGAGAAGAAGATCCGGCCTTGTGGCCTGCTGGGCTGCGACCGCGCCGCGCATCATGGGTCCTCCTCCGCTGGTGTGCAGCGTGAGCATGTGAATCGGAAGCCGTGCGGCGGACTCCACGGCACGCGCCACGGTGTTGGGAATATCGTGCAGTTTCAGATCCAGGAAGACCCGGTAGCCGAGATCGGCGACTCGACGCACACAGTCAGGGCCGCACGCGGTGAACATCTGAAGACCGATTTTCACCCATCTCACCTCTCCGGCGAGCTGTTTCAGGAGCGGCTGCACCGCTTCCGGGCTGGGTTCATCAAGGACAAGTATCAGGTCACACGGCATGGAAGGGAGAGTCGGGCAGAAATTTGGCCGGATTTCGCTTCAAATCAGCGGAAAATAGCGTGGATTGGCAACTCTCCCTGTGTCCATCGTGTCCCTGACCTCACCCGCCAAGCTCAATCTTTTCCTTGCCATCACGGGAAGGCGCGCGGACGGCTTTCACGATGTGGTGTCGCTTGCGGTGCCGGTGGAGTTTGGCGACGAACTTCATGTCGAGCTGACCGCTTCGCCAGGCATCGTCCTTGAATGCGACGATCCGGCGCTGGCAACGGATGAGAGCAACCTTGTCGTTCGTGCGGCCCTGGCGTTCCGCCGGGAGGTGCCGTTTGGAGGCGGGGTGCGCTTTGTCCTGCAAAAACGCATACCGCAAGGCGCGGGGCTTGGAGGGGGCAGCAGCAACGCGGCAAGCGCATTGCAGGCATTGAATCGGCTGACCGGAATGCCGCTAACTCCAGGCAAACTTTCCCTGCTGGCGTCCGAAATCGGCTCGGATTGCGCGCTCTTTCTCGATGGTGGAGCGGTGGTGATGCGCGGGCGGGGAGAACGCATTGAGCCGCTGGCCGACAGGACACGAAAACGACTGAGCGGCCACAGGGTGTGGATCATCAAGCCGTCGGTTGGAGTCTCCACGCCGTGGGCCTACCGGATGCTCGCGGCGGAGGCACCGCGCTTGTACCTTCCTGCCGCAGAAGCGGAGCAACGCCTTGCGGCCTGGGTCAATGCCCCGTCGGCCCCGATCTCCTCTCTCCTGTACAATTCCTTTGAAGCCGTCGTATTTCGAAAGTTCGTTGCGCTGCCGCTGCTTTTGAAGCGGCTTGCGGATTCGTTCGGACTCGTGACCGCATTGAGTGGAAGTGGCAGCGCGTGTTTTGCGTTTTCATCGGACAGTTCGGATGATCGGAGCATGACGGCGGACATCGTGAGCGTCGTACGCGAGACCTGGGGGCGGGAGGCCCTGGTGGTCGAATCGCGGCTTCGATAGGGGCCTCGTTGGCCCGGCAGTTATGTCCGACACAGAAATCCGCGTTGACCGGGGGGCATGACACCCCCTTAACCTCCCACGCCGCCGGATCCATTCCGGCTGGCTGCCACCACCCTCATGCCGGAATCTGACCCATCGAAGCCCGAAATCATCGTGCAAGGCCTGGCCGCCTCGCAGGGCATCGCCTATGGGCAGGTGTTTCTGTTCCTGCAGAGCGATCTGGAGCTTCCCTCGTATCAGGTTGATCCCGACAAGCGCGCGGAGGAAGTGGCGCGATTTGAGCATGCCCTCCTGGTCACCCGCGGCCAGATTCAGAAGATCCGGGATGAGGTTGAAAAGAATCTGAGTTCAAACGAGGCCCGGATCTTTGATGCGCACCTCCTGGTGCTGGAGGACCAGGCGCTGATCGCGGAGACCATTCGTGAGTTTGAAAACTCGGGCAGCAACATCGAGACTTGCTTCAATGCGATTGCGAAGCGCTACATCCAGGCTTTTTCCGAAATCGACGATGAGTATCTGCGGGAGCGCTCAGGGGATATCCGCGATGTTGTGCAACGCGTGCTTTCGAACCTCTTGGGGCAGGCGGCGGCGAGTCTGTCGCGGCTAGCGGACAAGCGCATCGTTGTGGCGAATGACATTTCACCCTCCGATGCGGCTGGCATAGACCGAAGCCATGCGCTGGCCATTGTCACGGACTCCGGGAGCAGGACGAGTCACGCTGTCATAGTCGCGCGATCGATGAAAATCCCCGCCGTGGTCGGCACGGGAAATCTGGTCACGCGGGTGAAGAACGGGGACTGGATGCTCGTCGACGGGTATGATGGCCTGGTGATCGTCAATCCGGGCGAGCAGACCCTGTTCCGCTATGGGAAAATTGAGCGCATCAAGAAGTCGATCGAACAGCGCCTGTTCAAGGCGAACCGGCAGCCGTCGGTCACGTTGGACGGCGTTGGTGTGGTTTTGCGGGCAAACATTGAAAAGGAGGACGAGGTTGCGCTCGTGAAGGAGTACCTTGGCTCGGGCGTGGGGCTTTTCCGAACGGAGTTTCTCTACCTTTCCAGTCAAAAGATTCCGACCGAGGACGAGCAGGAGGCCGCCTACCGCAAGGTGGCGGAGCAACTGGCTCCCGCGCCGGTGGTCATTCGCACGCTCGATCTTGGCGGCGACAAGCCGATCGCCGGGGCGCCTTCGCTGTTTCCCCGGGAGGACAATCCGTTCCTTGGTTTCCGCGCCATCCGGTTCTGCCTGGAGAACACCGGGATCTTCAAGAATCAGCTTCGCGCCATCCTTCGGGCAAGCGTCGTCGGCAACATCAAGCTGATGTACCCGATGATCAGCGGGAGCGAGGAGCTTGCGCGGGCCAACGCGGTGCTGGACGAGTGTCGCCAGGAGCTGCGCTCACAGGGCGTTCCCTTCGACGAAATGATGCCCGTGGGCACGATGATTGAGATCCCGAGTGCCGCCTATACCGTCGACATCCTCGCTGCGCAGAACGACTTTCTCAGCATCGGTACAAACGATCTGATCCAGTACCTGCTGGCAATCGACCGCGTCAACAACCGGATCGCCCACCTCTATGAGCCCACGCATCCCGCGGTGGTGAGGACCCTGCGTCACATCGTCGAGGAGGCTCATCGCAACAAACTCAAGGTGAGCGTGTGTGGTGAAATGGCGTCGGACCCTGAGTTGGTGCCGCTGCTCATCGGGCTCGGTGTAGACGAACTCAGCATGAGCCCGCCACTGCTGCCTGCTGTCAAGTATGTGATCCGCGCTATGACCCTTGCGGATGCCAAGCGCCTCGCGGAAGAGGCTCTGGGCAAGTCGACTGCACGCGAGATTCTCGCGCTTTGTGGACAATTCTACCGCGAGCGCGTGCCTCTGGAGTAGGCGCGGCGTCAGCGGCCGGGCTTGAAACCGGCGGCGAGGAGGGTCTCGAAATACGGCTCGGCGGATTCCCGGGCGACGGTGGAAACTTCCACGTGGTCGAAGCCCGCAGTCTTGAGGAAGCCGTGGAGCGCGCTTTCCCTGAATCCGAGCCAGACATCCGCGTACAACTCGTGCGCCTTTTCGAATCCATGTTCCTTCAGGTCAAGGATCAGGATCTGGCCCCCCTTCCGTAGGATTCGGAATGCCTCCTGGACAGCGGACTGGGGATGGATCGCGTGATGCAACGCCTGGCTGAGGATGGCGAGGTCCACCGAACCATCTGGAAGGGGAACCTTCTCGATGTCGCCGAGTTTGTAGGTGAGATTGGAAAGGCCGTTTTTCCTGGCGAGCTCGGTGCCGACCTCGATCATCCGGGGAGAGTTGTCGATGCACCAGACGGCCTTGGCGTGGCGCGCGAGAAGCTGGGAGATCAGGCCTTCACCTGCACCCAGGTCAGCGATGTCGATCGGCGGCGCCAGGCGAAGCGCAAGATGACCGATCGCCTCCCACGAGCGCCCGGGGCAATAGTTGCGACCGAGCTTACCGGCGATCAGGTTGAAATATTGCTCCTGATGGGCGCGGCGTTTTTGAAGGATGCGTCCGAGGTTGATGCGATCTTCGGCGATTTCCTCGGAAACGGCATCGCATGCTGCCCGAACCAGGGCGGCATGCTCGTGGGGAAGTCCGTTGCGTAGGGAATAGTACGCCTTTTTCCCTTCCCTCCGGTCGATCACCAGATCCGCCTGGCGCAGCAGGGCGAGCTGCGACGAGATGCGCGACTGCGCCATCCCGAGTATCTCCTGCAGCTCCGCCACGGAAAGCTCCTCGTGCTGCAGAAGCGCGAGGAGCCTGAGGCGCGTGGAATCAGCGAGTAGCTTGAGGAGATCCCACGATGCATTCACGCGGCGGATGTCGCGTTATGCTATTTGACGAAGCGGAAGGCGAACGGATACCGGTACGCCTCGCCCTTGTTGGCCTTGAGTGAGCCCAGGATGATGAAGACGAGATTCGCAACGCCCAGGGCCAGAAGCAGCGGAATTCCAATTACGACCACGATCAAGGCAATGAATATGATGGCTGCGATCCCGACTGTAATCTGGAAGTTCAGCGCTTCCTTGCCTTGATCGTCGACGAGTGGAAATTCCGCTTTCTTCATCTGCCAGATGACGAGCGGACCGATGATGCTGCCGAAGGGGATGATGTAACCGGCCAATGCGGACAGATGGCAGAGCATCGCCCACATGTTTGCGTCATTCTTTGTTGGAGTACTGGGGGAGTCCATGCGCAAAGGTTATGAGCGTTCCGGGTCCGATCGTCAATCGCGCCGGAGGTCAGGTGTGTGATGCCTGTTTCGCGGCGGGGGCATCCGCATAGCGGCTGATGCCGGCGATGGTATAGCTGTCCTCGGAATTGCCGATCCTGACCTTGACGTGGTCGCCCACGCGCTTGGAGAGGAGTGCCAGCCCAAGAGGGGTCTTGTAGGCGATGACATGGTTTTCGGGATCGCTGTCCCATGCGCCCAGGATCGTGTAGCGGCTGGAGTGTCCGGTGGTCTGGCTCTTCACGTCGACGATCGAGCCCACGCTGACCTGATCCTGCGCCGCCTCCTTGAAATCGGTGATCCGGGCGCGCTCGAGATCGCGCTCGAGCAGGGATTTCTGCGCCATGAGGACCTGCTGGTCCTGCTTGGCCATCTTGTATTCGGAATTCTCCTTGAGGTCCCCGTGCTCGCGGGCTGCGGCGATCGCCTTCGAGTTGTCGGGGATCTTGCGCGACACGATGGTCTCATACTCCTCGCGCTTGCGCTCGTAACTGGCGCGCGAAACGAGCAGTTGCTCCTCCCTGCCTTCTGCGTCGGATGCGACGAGGGACTGGATGCTGGGGAAGATCTTGATGAAGCGGGCGAGGAGCGACTTTTTCGTCAACTCTTCGAAGCCCTGGTTGAGCATGAGGGTGTTGGCGAGATCGCGGGCGGTCTCGGGGTCGGCGGTTGCGAGGAGGTCGCCAATCAGCTCCGTGTCGTCGCTTAGGATGTCGCCCAGCGGGATGCGGCGCGCCGAGGCGGATTGAAGCGCCTCGTAGTCGATCGCGAAGAAGATCGCATTGAGCAGGCGCGGCGTGATCATGTCATGCAGCAGCCGGGCGAATTTTTTGGAGTGGCGGTTCTTGACGATCCACAGCAGCACGGGTGCGCGGAGATTTTGTTCCGTCTGCCAGCGCTTGAGCACCGCGGCGAGTTCGTCGGTGTGGCCGTGCTCGACGAGGAAATTGATGCACTCCGTCGTGAATTTTCCCTGGGATGTCTTCAGCAGTGCGAACACGAGATCGCGGGACTCGACGGGGTGGGTTTCATGGACGAGGTCAAGGAAGCGATTCTGGAAATGAACCGGGATCTTCTCGGCAATTGTCGGCAGTTCACGCGTGTTTGAAATCAGTGAAGCCTGCGATGGTTCAAGGGTGGCCGGATCGACCTTTGCGAGGGCGGCGAGATCATCGCGCACGGCGGCACCGTAGAGGCGGCTGGCGGCATCGAGCTGGTTGGAGTCCTTCACGGACTCGGTGACTCCAGCAAGAATGGAGGTAAGGTCGGTTGCCGACTCACCTTTTTCCGCGGCGCTGACGAGTTGTTCCGCGAGGTGAATGCGTCGGCGAGCGGAACGTGTGGCGCCGAAGCTTTCAAGGATTTCGTCCTCGGCGGAAACCGGGATTTCGCGAAGGACGTAGCACTCCGTCTTCTTTGCGGGAATGGCGATACGGGGGTCCTTGGCGATGGCTTTTTTGGCGCTGGACCACCAGCGCTTGAACTTGTCCTCGCCGATGGCCTGGGCGAGCGTGAGCTCCAGGTCGATTGCTGTGGTGGCATTATTGGGGTACGCCTGCAGCGACTCGACGATGAGCTGGGCGGGGTTGTTCTCGATCAAGTCAGCGATATGCTGGCTCTCAGTCTCCTTGCGAACGAGCAGATGCTTCGCGGGAAGGACATCCATTGTCGTCAGGCAGAAGGCCGGGTCCATGGGATGGGCCTTCTTGGTGGCAAAATTGATGATGAGCTTCTGGTTGCCCTCGTCGTAGCGCTGGATTTGACCGAACCCCCAGCTGCGATGGGTCACATAAGCCCCAGGCTCCATCGCTTCCAGTTTGGCTTTGGCCGACTTGAGGGACGGATTTTTTGCGACGAGCACGTTGACTGCCTCTGTGTTCATAAGCGGAAGGATTTACGTTCTGAATCTGAAAGAAAATCGCACCGCCCCGCCTGATGTCAATCAGCCCGTGTTGGCGAAAGCTGATCGCAATTGGCATTAGGCCTTGGCAATGGCTGAGAGTCCGTCACCCTCCGGGCCGCGCATGTCGGAAGGCTCTGCAGCTCCCCTCAACGCCGTACCATCATCGTCGTTCTCTCCCTGGGCCAAAGCGGCCCGGCTGCTCGTGCGCTGGATTGAGCGTCATGAGCGGGTGGATGGCCTGCTCGATGGCCTGCCGAAAAACACCTCCAACGCCGACCGTGGGCGCGTGCAACATCTGCTTTTTGGTGCCCTGAGGCATATGGGAAGGCTGGATGCGCAGGTGGCGCGGTGGGTTCCCCGTCAGCCGCGCGCGCGTCTCCGTGCGGTGCTGCTCCTGGCCGGCTATGAATTGATTGAGGGGCGTGGCGACGGTCATGCGGCGCGCGTGGTGCATCATGCGGTCGAACAGGCGAAGAGCCTTGCGAGCCCAGCGGAGGCTCGCCTCGTCAATGCAGTGGTGCGCAAACTGGCGGCATCACTGCCGCTTCAGTCGTCGCCCCCGCCCGGAGCATCCGCGGAAGATCTCGCCGAATTCTATTCACATCCCCTCTGGCTGGTGAGGCGATGGCTGGCGGATTTCGGTGCGGATTCGACGCGGGCGCTGCTTCATCACAACCAGCAGCCTGCGCCACTTCATGCGCGTTGGCGCACGCCGGGGGATGCCGCGCCGGCGTGGCTGATGCCCCTGGAGGAGCCGAATTTTTTCGATGTGTTTCCGGGACATTGGAGTGAAATTGAAAGCGAGCTTTCCGCGGGGAGGCTCTACCTACAGGACCCGTCGACGCGTCTCGCGGTGGATCTGTTGGCACCGCAACCCGGGGAAACCCTGCTCGACCTTTGTGCGGCTCCTGGAGGGAAGACGCTTCAGATCGCGGATCGGTTGTCGGCGGGGCGCATCGTCGCGTGGGATCTGCCGGGCGCGCGGATCGATCGCCTGAAGGAAAATCTCGGGAGGATTCGCGGGGTTGAAACCGTGATGATCGAAGGGAATCTGATGGATTCCGCGGAACGGATCCTTGCAGCCCGCGGTCTGCCGCAGCTCTTTTCCGGTGTGTTGATCGACGTTCCCTGCTCAAATACCGGAGTCATGCGGCATCGCGTGGACGTGCGGTGGCGGCTGCAGGAAACCGATTTCCGCAAGCACAGCCTCCAGCAGGTGACCCTGCTTCGAGCCGCCGCGGCACGCGTCGTTCCGGGTGGTCGCCTCGTCTATTCGACATGCAGCATCGATCGCGAGGAAAACGAAGACGTCGTACAGTCCTTCCTGAAGGCGAGCGGAGGTGCCTGGTCGCTTGAGGCACAAAAGATCTCGCGCCCATGGGAAAGCAATCACGACGGCGCCGCCGCGTTCCGACTGAGCCGCCGCGCCGTATGACGCGCTTGTTCGCTGGGACTACGGAACCAGCGGGTAGGTCCGGACGGTGCGGATGGTCTCCACGACTCCGTCGAGGAAGGTGAAGTCAATCTCGGGAACGGATGCGACTTGTGACTCGAAGCGCTCAAGGGGCCATTCGGTTACCGGTTCACCATCGATGCGGATCACGAGGTCTCCGACCGTGATGCCGGCGGAGGCGGCGGGCGATCCTGGGACCACGGCGGCGACCCTCCAGTACGCGGAAGTTCGGGTGAAGCTCATGCCGGTGCTTGGCTGCGGCGGCATCACCAGCGGGAGGGAGGTGTCGCGGAAGAAGGTGACATTGCCGCGATCCTGATCAAAGGTAACGACGTAGTTCTTGAGTATCGCGCCTCCGATGGAGGACAACTCATCCGTGAGGTCCACGATGGGTCGTTGAACGGTGTACGAACCCAGCCTGAGTGTTCCCGCCAGCCGACCGATTTGCTGGGAGCGCTCTCCTGCCATTGTGGTTATGATACCCCCAGGGGCTGGCCCGTAGGCAAACGTCGTCCTTAGTCCTACGGTGTTGAGATGGAGACCGCCGTCGCTTCCTGAATCAATCAGCGCCACGAGCGTCTGGCCGTCGATTTCGATCGGGATCAGCGGGGTCTTCGTCTTAGTGTCGAAAGCGATGGGCGAACCTGGCCGCAGCGTCGCGGCGCCGCCAGTCGGGGAGAGCAGGAGCCGGTTGTGCGGATAGTCGAGGGTGAGGATCGTTTGACGGAAGACCGGGAATCCGAGGACGCCGTCGATCTTTTCACCGAAATGCGCGGAGAGTTCGCTGAAGTCATAGACAAGGGCAGGTACCTGGTCGAATTGGGCCTCACCCAGAGTGATGCGCCGGACAGTGACGGCGCGGAGCATCGCATCCTGGCCGGAGGCGGAGCGCACACTGACCTGGGGCAGGGTGGATGACGGCGTCGTGGCACCGAAGCGTGAGGCAAATTCGGGCGACACGAGCGTGACCGATGAACCGGTATCGATGAGAAATCGCCAGGTGGCGCGACGGTCCGTGTTGAGTTCAGCAATGAGCACATTGGCAACGGTCCGAACCGGGACAGAAACCAGCGGAGACCCCAGGGTAGTGCGCCCAGGAGTGGGATCGTGCCGCAGCAGCGTGCAACCGGAAAACATCAGGCTGTATACCAGGAGTGCCACGAGGAGGGTCGGAGCAAAGCCCGACGTCGAGGCCCGGTGCCGCATCGAGAAGCGTGACGACGTATGCCGACGGCGATTCCGCGGCATAGCTGTCGCTGAACAGGCTCCGGTGTCTCCCTTCATGCTACTTTCCAGGTGCTCGAAGTGAACGACTGGCCAGCCATCCCATTGCCGCGAGTGCGGCGCCGACGATGTAGAGGATGGACGAACCGGCGGTCCAGAAGACGATGCCTGCCGCAACCGGAGTGATGGCGCGGGAAAGGGATCCGAGCGAGCGGAAGAGCCCGAGAACCTTGCCCTGCTCGTCTTCCGCGGCGTAGAGGGAGATAAGGCCTGTGGACGATGGATTGACGAGTCCGCTGCCGAAAGCGAGGAGGGCGACGCCGGCATAGAGCCAGTGTGCTGTCGGCGCAAATGACATGGCCACGAGGCCCACCATGGATGCGGCAAGCCCGAGTTTCAGCACGCGCGTTTCGGTGGTCCGCGACAGGAGCCTGCGCACAATCATGCCCTGTGTGATGATGGAGCAGAATCCAAGGAACACCATCAGGATACCGTTCTCGCGCGCGGTGTAGCCAAAACGCTCGGCTGCCAGGAAGGTGATCGACGATTCCATCGCGACAAATGCGAGCGAATAGATGAACGCGACCAGATTGACCCTTCTCACCTGGGGATTGGGCAGTCCGAGCAGGGAGCGCAGCGGATTGCGCAGACGCGTTTCGCGCTGGCGCCCGCGCGATTCCGGTGGGAGCGATTCGTGAAATGCGCGGCTGATCCAGGCGAGATTGATTGCGCCGAGCGCCGTGGCGATGAGGGCCGGAAAGGAGAACGGATTGATGCCCCACGCGGTCAGCGCCGGATGGAGTTCGGCCAGGTTGACCATGACGGAAAACGCGCCGATGAGCGGTCCCGTGATCAGGCCGAGGCCAAAGGCGGCACCGACCAGGCCCATGGCCTTCGAACGCTCCTGTCGCGTGGTGACATCCGCAACTGCGGCCGTCGCGACGGAGAGATTTCCACCGAAGGCGCCTGCAACAATCCTTGAGAAGACAAACAGCCAGAACGATCCACTCACGGCCCACAGCGCATAGCTCAGGGTGGTTCCGGCAACGGTGAATAGCAGAACCGGACGCCGTCCCCGGCGGTCCGAGAGTGCTCCCCAAAAGGGCGCGAAAACAAATTGCAGCAGGGAGAAGATCGAACTGATGATCCCGCCGAACAGCACATCCGGCAGATGCGTTTCATTGCCGAGGGCCCGTGCGATGACGTTCAGCCACTCCAGAAGGACAGCAAGCAGTCCGCTTTGTCCGTCCACCGAGAGGTAGTGACGCAACAGGTCCGGCCCGAGTGGAAACACGATCGAAAATCCGATCAGGTCGATGTACAGCGTGAGAAAAATCACCCCGAGCGAGACCGGGCGGCGAGGAGGAACGGTGGCTGATGACACGGAACGTCGAGCAGAACGATTTTGTGGCGTCGCGCCAAGCGACAATCCTGCGTTTGTCCGCAAGTTGCGCACCATCATCCATGCACGCGGGAGCTTGCGTATGCATTGCGATAGGTCTCGCGCCCATCAGGCGAAAATCAGGCCAGGAATCCGAGATCGTGTGATCCGAAGTGAACGAGATTGGGAAACACGGACGGCATTGCGGCGGCGGATACGCCAAACCAGGACGCCAGCGTGCCGCCGAACTGGTCGAGTGATGTCGTTGGAATGAATGCTCCGCGGCTGCCTGAGTCGTCGGGCCCGCCGAGCGCCAAGGTCGGAAAGGTGCCGTAAACATCGCCGCCTCGCACCGCACCTCCAAGCAGGAGTTGGTGATTCCCCCAGCCATGATCGCTGCCTGAGCCGCTGGGCTGGAGCGTGCGTCCGAATTCGCTGGCGGTAAAAGTCGTGACGCGGTCGGCGATTCCCATTTCGACGGTAGCGTTGTAGAAGGCAGCCATGGCATCGCTGACCTGGCGCAGGAGATCCCAATGAGCCCAGCTCTGTGACGAATGGGTGTCGAATCCGCCGAGCGCGCAGAAAAAAACCTGTCGATTCATCCCCGTGGTGCCCCGCAGGCGGATGATCTGGGTCACCTGCTTGAGCTGCTGGCCGAGACTGCCACCGGGGAAAACCGTTGCTACATTTCCGCTGCCATCAAGCCCGCGCAGCATGCCGTTCAATTCCAGGGCATCCCTGCGTACGTTGTTCGCTGCCTGCACCATCGCGAGACCACTGTCGAATGTCAGCATCTGCTGGAGGCCCTGGACTCTCGCCGCGACCGCTGTCTCCGGCCAGGTGGAAAACCCGTCGGCCGACAGATCAAACCCGGGAAGAAGGCTGGTGGACTGAACCACATTGCCCGAACAGAAGAGCGCGGAACCCGCGACCGAAATGGCGGGAGGGAAGGTGGAGGCTCCGTTCAGGGACCGGGTGGCATCGGCGATCCGTCCCGCCCAGCCGGTGCCTCCCGAACCATTGGGATCGCCGGCCTGCATCTGCACCATCTGGTCCGAGTGGGAGAAAAGATTGGAGGGGAGGCCAACTGAGGCGTCGATGTACTGCGCGCGCGTTGTCGGCCGGACAAGCATTCCCATGTTCGCCACGACGGCCAGTTTCCCCTGGGACCACAGGGGATGGATCGATGCGAGCCCGCTGTTGAGCCCGTAGGCGTTGCCATTTCGTGCGGTGACGGGAAGCACCTGGGTGTTGTTGTCTGGGAGCGCAAGGGATCCGCGAATGGCGCGGTACGTCGCATTTTCGGGACCGTTTAGCGGGACAATGAGATTGTGCCCGTCGTTGCCGCCCATCAGGAAAATGCACACGAGTGCCTTGTAGTCGGGTGCGGACTGCGCGCAGGCATTCAGGATGCCGAGCCTTCCCAGACCCGTGGCGGTGGCGAAGAGGCTGCTTCTCTGGAGAAAGGCGCGGCGTGACAGCAGGGGGGCGTTTTTCATGGCAAATTATTTGGAAAGAGTGGCGGGGAATTGAGGCTCAGTGCTGAATCGCGTAGAGACCCGAGAGCGCGGTGAGATACAGTGCGGTGTGTGCCTTGGTCTCGTTGTCCCACTGGGCGGAAACGGCGGTGATGAGGCTTTGGCGCATGGCCGCGGGCATGCGGCCGTAAAGAAGCGTGCGGTCAACGAGGTCGACCAGCGCGGGCACATTGCCGCCCAAGGCGACAAAGGGTTGGACGTTCACAGTGAAGTCGGATCCGGGGTAGTTGATGATCGTCCAGAACATGTTTCCGCGCAGCACCGCCTCGGTCGGGCCGTAGATCTGGAACTCGGGTCCCGCAAGTGAGGTTCTCGGGATCCGGAAGAGTGGGGAGTAGAATCCGAACACCGATGGCGGGGCCAGCGGCGTCTGTCCCATGCGACTGAACGCCCATGCCTCCTGATTCGTTTCGGAGATGATTCCGCCGAGGGCCCGCACCAATGCGATGACGTGATAGATCGGATCCTTGAGCCGGCCTCCGTTGGGCGGTGTCACATCATTGCGGGCCTCGGGATCCAGGAGAATCGCCCGCACGACGGCCCGAAGGTCCCCGCGGACTCCTGAACCGTTGTTGGCGAACACGGCGGAGATCCTGCTGACATACGCGGGCGACGGATTGCTCGTGACGAGCGCGCGTATCAGGCGTGTAGATACAAACGGTCCGACATTGGGATGATTGAACAGCCAGTCGAGCACCCCGTTCATGTCCTGCGCAGCAGTCTGCCCGGCCGGCAGTGTCGCTCCTACGAGGAATTTCTGGCGCGTGTCGTGATTGACCTCGCGCGGCTGAAGCGGCCCGGAGAAGTCCTCCCAATTGTTGTCTCGCGGTCCGGGAAAGGTCCATCCGGTGAGTGCGAGGGCAACCTGCTGGACGGTGAACTGATCGTAGGCGCGGATCGGACGTCCGGCATCATCAAGCACGGGTGTGCCGTCGGCATGCAGCTCATCGAGACCGATGGTGAAAAGCTGCATCAATTCGCGGGCGAAGTTTTCATTGGCCGCACTTCCCAGCGAGGGCTTGTTGCTGTTGGCGAGGTCAAGGTACTTGCCCATCTGGGAACTCACGGCGACTTCGCCAAGGAGCGTGCGATAGTTGCCAAAGGCGTTCCGGCTCAGGATCCGGAGGTGGGGAACGATCTGGTCCGGGTAGTTGTTCTTGTTGATGGAAATGACGAAAATCGTTCCCAATGCGCAGGCCACCCGCTGGCGGAGTTGGTCCGGGGCGGAGGACAGGCGGTGCAGATACTGGGATTGCACGTGATTGTTTCCCATTCCTGCGCTGAGGGGAATGGTTGTCTCTGGAAGGGCGAACTGCTCATCGAGCCATGCGGCGGCGCCGAGTGCCTTGACGCGGGCGACCGACTCTGCGTTCGGACCGAATGCGGCCTGTTCAAGCAGGCGGCTGGCCGAGAGATCGGCTGATCCCGAGGCTGGCGGCAGTGTCGGTGTCGGCGTAGGTGAGGGGCTAGGAGAAGGGGTCGGCGTGGCTGTGGGAATTGGCGTGGGCCTTGGCGTAGGAGTCGGTGTCGCCGTGGGAGTCAGGGTAGGCGTGGGTGTTGGCCTCGGGCTCGGCGTCGCTGTCGGTACCGGAGGCGGAGTGGGTGATGGCGTGGGCGTGGGTTTCGGTGTTGGTGTCGGCGTAACTGTCGGCCGGGGAGTCGGTGTCACGGACGGTGCACGAACCTTCAGCCAGATCGCCTTGCTTGTGGTTCCACCCACTCCGGGGTTGGTCACGGTAATGGAGAGTCGACTACCGACCTGATCCATCGTGGCGGTACCCGTTGCGCGCAGACTCGTGGGGGAAACATAGACGGTAGGGACTTCGACCGCGTTGATCTTCACGACCGAATCGGCGCGAAAATTCGAACCGTTGAGGTTGAGGGTGAAAGTTCCGGCTGCGACCGTTCTGGGTGCGATGCTCCAAAGCTGCACCCAAGGTTGAGTGATCGTCAGGTTGACCGCGTCCGACTTGGACGGATACGCGGTGCTCGTTGCGCGGACTGAAACGACATTTTGCGCGGGAATGGCACCGGGCGCGCGGTAGAGACCGCTGGGCGACACGGTGCCGAATGTGGAATCTCCTCCGGGAATCCCGTTCACCGACCAGATCACGGTGTCCGGCGACAGAGGAACGTAGGCCGTGAGTTTCCGGGAATCTCCTGCGGTGACAAAGCCGCTGCTATAGACCGTGATGTTTTCCGCGTGGGCTGTCGCGGCAAGAAGTGCCAGGGAAAGGAAAATCCAAGAGCGACTTGTCATGGAACGCTTCAATGCCGGAGAGTGCCCCGGCACAAGCGCGGTCAGCGTAAAACCGCAGTGAAAGGGGCGAGACTCCATTGCCTCGCCTCCTCCGGCGTAACAAAAACCTGAATACCGGAAATTCCCCCACGAGAAATTCCCGATGGGGATGCTGGGAGTTTCCCCGAACTGGGCGCTGCCTTCAGGCTGCTCTCAGGCCTTCGAACCCAGCTTGGCGTCGATCGAAAACCGGCCGCCACCGGCGAGAAAAAGGGCGAGATGGGCACCGATGTAGAGGAAAGCGAGTTCGCCGCTGGACGGCCCGGAGAGCTGACCCTTGTGTATCAGGAAAAATGCGACACACAGGCCGAAAGTGGAGCCTAGGGCGGCCAGTCGCGTGAAGAGTCCCAGCACGATCAGGCAGGGGAAAACAACCTCTCCAAACAGTGCCAGAAAATAGCTGGTGCTGTTGCCCACGCCAAGCGGATCCATGAAAGTGGTCCGCATGGTGGAGAATCCTGCAAGCTTGCCCTTGCCATGGAGCAGGAAGAGCCCTAGGCCAAAGTAAACCCTCAGGAGGAGAAGCGCCAGGTCGGCACTGCGTGGAAGGAAGTCGAGTTGAAGGAGCTTTTTCACGGGGTGGAGTGGAAGAGTTGATGTTGCCCCTCACCACAATGGAGAACCTGGAAGTGACGCGAACAGCGGCTTCCAGCCGAGAGCGTCGACGGTTGACCGGGAGCGGAGAGGGCGCTTGCATGGGTATCCCATGGTTGATGAGTACGTTGTCAAACTAGGTGAGCGAAGTTACCCAATTTTTTTTGGGGCGGGGTTATCGAAGGGTATTGGCGCGAGTCGCGATGAGTTGAAATGTGCGGGCCGAAATGCGGTGGCGGTCATCGATGCGACGGTTGCGGAGAAGCAGGCGGAGGCCCTTGCGGCCATGTTGGGTGATACGCCGCGGCTGCTGGTGCCCGCGGGAGAAGCCAGCAAATCGCTTGCGAACCTTGGACGCATCCTGGACTTCATGGCGGAACACCGTCTCGACCGGAGCAGCCTGCTGATGGCGATAGGGGGTGGAGTGATCGGGGATTTGGCGGGATTTGCCGCTGCAAGTTTTCTTCGAGGCATTGCCTTCTGGCAGGTGCCTACGACCCTGCTGGCGATGGTTGACAGTTCGGTGGGCGGAAAAACCGGCATCAATCTGGCTGCAGGGAAAAACCTTGTCGGTGCGTTTCACCAACCCGCAAAGGTTATTGTCTCGACGGATCTGCTTGCGACGCTTCCAGCGCGTGAGTTTGCGGCCGGAACTGCGGAGGTCATCAAGTACGGATTGCTTGGCGACCCCGATCTGCTGGCTCGACTCGAGGAATCTCCACTGACCCCGCAAAGCCCCGACCTCGCGGGCGTCATTCGACGCTGTTGTGAGGCAAAGGCGCGTGTTGTGGAAGCCGATGAATTTGAGCGCGCCGCGCAGGGGGGGCGCGCCCTGCTCAATCTTGGGCACACGTTCGGACATGCCATTGAGCAGGCAACCGGGTACGGCGTGTACCTGCACGGCGAGGCGGTCGCAATCGGACTGGCCGCGGCCGCGAGATTGTCGCTGAAACTTGGATACCTGAGTCCTGTGGACATCGCGCGGGTCGAATCGTTGATCCTTTCGCATGGACTCCCGGTGCGCCTGCGTGAACCGGTTTCGCTTGCTGCACTGACCGAGGCAATGGCCCGCGACAAGAAGGTCCGCGCCGGACGGCTCCGTTTCGTCGTGCTGAAAAGGCTCGGCGAGGCCGCAACTCAGGGTGATGTCGACCCCAGTCTGGCAAGTTCAGCCTTCCGCGAGGTGGGTGCGGTGGCCTAGACTGGGGATCAAACCGGAAACTTCATGGCCGCCATCGACGAGAGCATTGTCCGGGAATATTTTGAGCAGAATGGTTTTCTGGTGCGGCAGATGCGCAAGTACCAGGTAACCGCCCGCAGGAAGACCACCGACGAGGAGATTGATCTGCTGGTCTACAATCCATCCTGGCAGCGTGGTGAGCGTAAACCGGACTTCTTCCTTTTTGTCAGCGAACTCCAGTACCTTCACCAGGCAGTCGTGGCGATCAAGCCATGGCATACGGATGTGTTCACGCCGGGCATGCTGAAGAATTCGCCCGAGATATTCCGATTCCTGGAGGGCAATGTCCTCAAGCAGGCGGCGCGTTTTTTTCCAAACGCAGGCGGAGCTGTCGGCAGTGCGGAGGAAGGTGGGGAAATCACACGCGTTCTGGTCCTGCCCAGCCTGCCCACCCAGGAGCCCTATCGCTCGCAAAGCGTGCAGATGCTCAAGGAACGCGGTGTCGATGGCATCATCTCCTTTCGCGCCATGCTTCAGGATCTGATCGAGAACATCGAAACCAACCTGAGCTACCGCAAGAGCGACACCCTTCAGGTCATGCGCATCCTCAAAAACTACGACCTTCTGAAGGATCCGCAGATGGATCTCCTGTCGCAGAGGCCGAAGCCGTGAGGTAGGTGGCAGACGTCTGTTCTTATTCTCAATCCATTCATGAGTGCCACCCTTCACCCGCAGGCGATCATTGAGGACGGAGTCATCCTTGAGCCGGGTGTCACCGTAATGCCTGGAGCCGTGCTTCGCCGGGGAACGCACCTGGGCGCCAATGTCGTTGTTCATCCCTATGCAGTGATTGGAGGCGAGCCTCAGGATCTCCGGTTTTCTGCAGCGACCGTTTCAGGTGTCCGGGTCGGAGAGGGAAGCACGCTGCGTGAATTCGTGACGATCAATCGATCGACGAAGCCGGATTCATTTACGACGGTGGGAAAGAATTGCTTTCTCATGGCCGGCGTCCACCTGGGGCATGATTCCCAGGTGGGGGACAACGTGGTGCTCGCGAACAATGTGCTGCTTGCGGGACACGTGCACGTTGCGGATCGTGCGTTCATCGGTGGAGGCTGTGCGATTCACCAATTCTGTCGCGTCGGCGAAGGGGCGATGATCGGCGGACTGGCACGCATTACGGTCGATGTACCGCCGTTTTCGATGGTCGCGGAGCGTGACGAACTGGCCGGACTGAACATTGTGGGGCTGAAGCGTCGGGGGCTGCCCCGGGAAACCATCCGCGAACTCAAGGAAGTTTTCCGGCATGTTTTTTTCACCCCGGGAAACATCCGGGCGATTGCTGCCGGGGCATTGCCGCAAGCGCAGGCGCCGGAGGTGAAGACATTTCTGGAATTTTTCTCCGGAGGCAAACGCGGATTCTCGCGTCCCAGGAAAGGCCGGATCGAAGGAGACACCGCGGAATGACGCGTCTTGCGATCACCTGCGGCGATCCTGCCGGCATTGGCCCGGAAGTCATCGGACGATGGATCGCCATGGCGCCGGAGTTGGGCCGCGAGGTTGTGGTGATTGGACCGAGACAGTGGCTCGCTACGCTCTCTTTGCGGGATGATCAGCGTATCGAAGTGGGAGCAGGATGTGGTCCAGCAGTTCCCGGGCAACCGGATGAGGCGGGCGCCCGAGTGGCCTGGGATGCGATGGAGCGTGCAGCGGCCGGATGCGTGACTGGCGAGTTCGCGGGTGTCGTGACAGGTCCCGTGAGCAAGTCACAGCTCGCGCGCATCGGATATCCGTTTCCCGGTCAGACCGAATTTTTTGCCGCCCGATGGGGTGGCGAACCGACCATGGCTTTCTGCGGAGGCAAGTTGCGTGTGGTTCTTCTCACGTGGCACATCCCCCTGAGGGAGGTCCCTGCGCATCTGACAGAGGCGGAGTTCGCGCGCGCGATTCAGGCAGCGATGGAACTCGCGAGAGCGGAGGGATTCTCCGCACCCCGAGTGGGAGTCTGCGGGCTCAATCCCCACGCGGGCGAAGACGGCCTGCTGGGTTCCGAGGAACACGAGGTGATCAATCCGATCCTCAGGCGGCAGAAGGCGCTGCATCCGGGGCTGTCGCTGTGCCTGCCGGGGGATACACTGTTCAGGCGTGCGGTGGACGGAGAATTTGATGTCGTCCTTGCGCTGTACCACGATCAGGGGCTCGCGCCGCTCAAGCTTGTGGACTTTGACGATGCCGTGAATGTCACGCTTGGGCTGCCCCATGTGCGGACGAGTCCGGATCACGGGACGGCGTTTGCGCTCGCCGGCAAGGGCCATGCCAGGCCGCGCAGTTTTGCAAACGCGGTCACGGTTGCCCGGAAACTGATCCGACTGCGGGCCAGCCGGTTATGACAGGGCAATACGAAAGCTGGAGAAAGAAACAGGAAATCAACGCGACAGGCGCCACAGTTCGGAGCAGATCAGGGCGCCGCATCGCTCGATCTTTGATTCGAGCTGAAATCCCGCACGCTCGAAGCTCGGACCTGCAGGCGCCACGCTTCCCGCCTCCAGTTTTACCAGGATGCGAAAGGTCCGGTACATGATTGCATGGATCAGCCGTGCTCGAGTGCGACGCCATCCTGTGGGTGGAATCTGGAAGTCCGCGTGCAACCATTGTCCTCGCGGACTCATTGCGCCGCTAATACGTGTGACGATTGCTTCCACATCGGCGGGCAGAAAACAATCCAGTACGAAAGGAGTGATCACGGTGTCGAAAGATCGCGTTCCGATATCCCAGTCCCGGATGTCGGCATGGTGCCAGGTTATCTGATCGACCGAAAGGTGCTTCTGCGAGAGTCGCCTCCGCGCGACCTCGATCATGCCTGCACTCGCTTCGACCACGGTGACTTCCGCGGCGGGCGCGCGACGGACGAGTTGTTCGAGGCTGCGTCCGATGCCCTCGCCAATGACAAGAATGCGGCGGGCTTCCGCCAGGTGATTGAAGTGACAGGTGCGCGCGTTCTGAAGAATGGTGCCTGCCAGGATCCACTCGAGCCCCCGATAAAGGGGAGCCACGCGGTCGAAACTCATGCCGCTTCGCATGAAGCGGGCGCGCGGCGATTCCAGATCAGCAGCGCGACAACTCCTCCGGCAAAATAGGCCGCGACATCCATCCAGTCCGCCGTGCCGTGGTGGAACAGGAAGGGGCCAATACCTTCGCAGATGACGGACCAGATTGCCGCATGAAGCAGAACCTCGGAAACGCGCGGCGCGCGGTCGTGCGATCTCCATCCAAGAAGCCTTTGCACCCAAAGAACCAGCGGCAGCGCCGCGGGAACGGTCAGAAGATCGTTGAAATTCGAATGAAGAAACGCGGAATGCAGATGAGCTCCCACTAACCAGCGATTCAGCACGTAGAGGCCGATTGCTGCGAGGCACAGCGGGTCTAAAGCATAACGAAAAGGCTTCACAGCAGCGCCCACATGAGCAGCCCGCTGAATACAGCGAGTGCGATATGACCCATCCAAGGCGCGAACAGTGTGGTTTTCATCAGAATGTCAAACATATCGGAAGACGATATCTTGGTCAACTGCATCAAGTGGATCGCCGAAAACGTTTTTCAAAAGCGGTCGCCACAGCCTGTTTGCCTCTAGCGGATCCAAACTCAGGCCAAGGCGTAACGTTCTTTCAACGCCGAGTACGGGAAATGTTTTCCCGGGCACACGGTGTGATTCCGATCAACCCAACGATGAACCGTAAAGGAGGGCGTCAAGCCCAACCGTGCGTCCGTGCGCAGCCAGTCGACCAAAGCGGTGAAGGAGGCCATCTGCTTCGCGGAGACAGAACGCTTCTCGAAATTACCCACGAGACAGATGCCGATTCCGTGCTCGTTGTATTCTTCACTCCGGACGTGCCCGCCCTGGATCTGGCGCGTCCATCGTGGACCGATTTCGATTTCACCTTCGCCAGAATCGCGTCCGTTGCCGATGACAAAATGATAGGCGAGTCCGTTCTCATATCCCCGGCGACGGTGCTCCCGATCGTAGGTGCGCGCGTTGCCGTCCTCGATGCCGCTGTGATGGGCAACGATGAATTTCCAGCGCCGCGATTGAATCGACAGGCGTCGCGTGGCGGCGATCGCGGGTGCGAGGAGCGTGGAGACCGAATCTGCCTTTGCGGTGGAATGCACCGACGTGGTCGGGATGATCAGCGTTTGACCGACACGGATGACGGTATCGGGAAGGTGATTGCGGACGCGCAGTGCGTTCACCGTCACGCCGTAGCGCCGCCCGATCGCATCGAGTGTGTCGCCCGTCACCACCCGGTGCGTGCGTTCCGTGCGGCCGCGTACGCGGGCCAGCAGTGGAGAGTTGAGGAGCATGCCGCCTGCGAGTCCGGCAATGGCCCGGTTCAAGAAATCGCGTCGTGTCGGCACCGGCCTACCTTAACATCCGCGTCAACCCCTGCCAGACAGCACGACTGGGCGAAGCGATGCACAGTGGCTTTCGAGCGTATCAATGATGGGAACCAGGGAGCCCGAGGAGTCGCCGAGAAATTTTTCGACGGGGGTGCGCGCATCGCCCCATTGTGATTTGATTGAATTCGGCAGGGAATGAGTCGCCGGCGCTGGAGGATTGAGGCGCGCGCGGATGGCCATGGCGTTGTTGGCGCATACTATAGCAACGCGGATGGAAGCCGCGCATTCCTCGCGGAAGCTGTCTGTGTCGGATGCAAGCAGGCGAGCCATGCGAAGTTGCCTGCGGGCCTGTTCCAACTGGGCCTCAAAATGGGAAATCTCCACGGCGTTGAGAGGCGTCGGCGCATGGGGATCCGCGGCCAGCGTGCGCGTCGTGCCAACTGTTCGTTGCAGAAGACCGCTTGCCTCCAGGTTTGCAAGGGTGTCCGCGGTTGCGCGGTCGACCACGATGAGATTGGGCCAGGGTGGAGGGGCCTCCTCAAAAACTCTGGTCTGGATCTGTACAAGCGATTCGCGCGCGGCGTCAGCACCTGATTCAACGACGACATAGAGCGTCGTCGTCACCGGGGATCCGGCTGTGCGTTCCTCGCACACCAGCAACGCCTGGCCCAGGGTTGCGTGGGCGCGCTCGCCAAAGAGTCGGGCCGGATCGGCGGCTGCGGCGGGCTTGAGGGGTGCGGGTGCGATCATCTGCTTCACTCTTTCGAGCAACGCATTGTTCGCACGAACCGGTATGCGCGACGGACTTTCCTTGCCATCGAGCACGCCATCGGCGAGCCCCTGCTTGGCGGCGAGGGTCGCGAGCATGCGGTGCTCGATGGTGTCTTCAGCGATCAGGTTGATAACGGTCACCGGCCGGCTCTGGTGTTTTCTCCATGCACGTGCGACGCGCTGTTCGTATCGCGCGGGGTTCCATGGCAGGTCGCAATTGATGACTACGCTGGCGACCTGGAGGTTGAGACCGACACCACCGGACTCCGAACATAGAAACACACGGCAGGCGGGGTCACTCTTGAAACGGTTGATTTCGGCGCGCCGGGTCTGCTGCGGAATGATGCCCGTGTGGGTGGCATGCCCGATTTTCCGTCGTTTCAGGAGGGAAGCGACCAGTTCGAGCATGCGGACCCATTCTGAGAATACGATGATCTTGACGCCATCCTCGGCCAATGCGGTCGAGATAATCTCATCGAGTTCGCGGAGTTTTGGGGTGTCCTCGCGGTCCTCGATGGCTCCCGAAAGAATGTAGGGCGAATCACAGAGCATGCGCATCATCGCCAGTTCGCGGAGGAGCTTCTGTTGTTCCGCGGGAAGCAGGGCGCGGCGCTGGCTGATGGCCACGAGACCGGCGACCTGTTGTTCGTGCGCGCTGTAGTGCCGGTGCTGGTTGTCTGTCATAGCGACATAGCGATGGGTATCCTGGCGGTCCGGCAACTCGTTTTCGACGTCGCTCTTGCGCCGCCTCAGCATGAGCGGCTTCAGCGCGGCCCGGAGCTTGTCGAGGTTGCGGTACGCCGCCGGTCGGCCGCGCTCGTCGAACTCGTAGTATTCGCGATTGAAGCGGAAGAGGGGACCAAGGATGGTGGGATCGAGGAAGTCGACGATCGAATAAAGTTCGTCGATGCGGTTTTCGATCGGAGTCCCCGTGAGGACAAAGGCGTAGCGGCTCTTGAGTCGCTTGATCGACTGTGCTGTCTTTGAATTCCAGGTCTTGATGCGCTGGGCCTCATCGAGAATGACGACATCCGGGCGAAGGCGTGTGTTGATCTCGAGGACGTCCGCGCGCGCCTGCTCATAGTTGACGAGCGTGAAAAATTCCGGCTGGTCGTAGCTGAGCCTGCGCTTCACGAAGTTTCCCTGGACAATCCGGCAGGGCAGGGGGGTGAAGCGCTGGATCTGTTCCTGCCATTCGCCCTTGAGCGAGGCTGGAGTGATGACGAGCACGCGCCGGACCAGTTCAAGCCGGTGAAGCAGCGCACAGGCAGCGATTGCCTGGATGGTTTTTCCGAGACCCATTTCGTCAGCGAGCAGCGCGCGTTCGGCAAAGGCGAGGTGAAGCATGCCTTCGCGCTGATAGGGAAAAAGAGGGACGGAGGTTTCACTGACCGGATAGCTGCCGGTCTGCACCTTCTGCTCGTAGTCCCGCCTCAGCCGGATGCGCTCGATGCTCCGGCGGCGGCTGTCGAGCCAGGGAGGGATGTCCTGCGACAGGCGCACCTGCGGCATGGGATGGAGCGTCAGATCGGCCACCAACTGGCCCGCGGCCGCCGGATTCCGAAGCATGCCCTGGACGGTGAAGGCCGCTCGCAGGCGGGGCGGCAGCCGGTCGAGTCCGCTTTCGATCTTCAACGATTGCGCGACGCTATCCGGAACTATTTCGATCCGCTGAGAGCCGTCAGATTTCGCCGCATCGAAGGCGCGACGTTCGGACTTTTGCAGGCGGAGGAGGACCGCCTCCACATGCTTGCAGGTGCCGAGCCCGTTGATGCGGAAATCCACGCACGTGCAGGCGAAATGCCTTCCGGTGAGATCGCGGATTTCGACGTCGTAGCTGAATCCACTGGAGGACTTCACGCGGAAGTTTCCAAAGATGGGATGGTCTGGAGTGGTGTTCTCGATGGAAGGGCGTTCATCGCGGGCGCGCTGGCGGCGCCGTTCAATCTCATCCTGATCGGTGGTGCGCCAGTCGTGGAGCGGGGGGGTGGTTCCGGAGTCCATGGGAGGGCATCGTTCGGACCGGCAGGGGGACGGTCAAGTGTGGAGCGGGGCCGGATAATCGGCAATGGATCGCCGACTTGCTCCGGAATTGGTCCCGGCCAGGACTGTGACGCTTTGCGTTCGCCAACTCCTGGGCCGTTGTGGCAGGATGCATTTTTCCCGTGAGCCCATCGTCATCCGCCGAAACCTCCGCTGTCATTCCCAACGTCCTTGCCGAACGCTATGCGTCCCAGGCCTTGCGCCAGCTCTGGTCGCCTGCGGGGCGGATCAGGATTGAGCGCGATTATTGGATAGCCGTGATGAAGGCGCAGCGGGAACTCGGCGTGGCGATTCCCGCGGAGGCCATCGCGCAATATGAGAAGGTTCGGGAAATCGTCGACTTAGCGAGCATCGATGCGAGGGAACGGGCATCCCTGCACGACGTGAAGGCGCGGATCGAGGAGTTCAACGCGCTGGCCGGTCACGAGTATATTCACCTCGGCCTTACCAGCCGGGACCTCACTGAAAACGTGGAACAGCTCCAGCTTTTGCGGAGCATCGAGGTGTTTCGTGTGAAGACCGCGGCGGCACTCCTGGCGATGGCCCGGCGTGCAAAGGAGTTTCGTTCGCTGCTGATCACGGGCCGCACCCACAATGTCCCGGCGCAGCCGACCACACTGGGCAAACGCATCGCGATGTTTGGCCAGGAGATGCTGCAGGCGTACCGTCGCCTTGATGAGCTCCGTGTGCGCTATCCCGCGCGCGGGTTGAAGGGGGCGGTGGGCACGCAGCTCGATCAGCTCACCCTGCTCGGTGGTGATGCGAGGAAGGTGACGCGATTGGAAAAGCGTGTACTCGCCCACCTGGGCTTCAGGCAGGCCCTGGGCGCCGTGGGGCAGGTTTATCCGAGAAGCCTCGATTTCGAAGTGGTTTCGGCATTCCACCAGATCGGCGCGGCGGCGGCGAGTTTTGCGACGACGCTGCGGCTGATGGCGGGACAGGGCCTGCTTACCGAAGGCTTCCAGAAGGGGCAGGTGGGATCGTCTGCGATGCCCCACAAGGTGAATGCACGCAACTGCGAGCGCATCTGCGGATTTTCCGCGATCCTGTCGGGCCACGTGACGATGACCGGGGCGCTGGCGGGTCACCAATGGAATGAAGGTGACGTATCCTGTTCCGTCGTCCGCCGCGTTGCGCTTCCCGATGCGTGCTTTGCGCTCGATGGTCTCCTGGAAACGCTGCTGACGGTGCTGCAGCAGATGGATGTCTTTGGTGCGGCGATCGCGGCGGAGAATGAGCGCCAGCTTCCCTTTCTGGCGACGACCACGATTCTCATGGAGGCGGTCAAGGCCGGAGCCGGACGCGAGACGGCGCACGCGGCGATCAAGGAACATGCGCTGGCAACGGCCAAGGCGTTGCGCACCGGCGAGGGGGATACCGACATGCTGAACCGTCTTGCGAAGGACTCCAGCCTTGGGCTTTCGCGGGAGCAGCTCAGCCGGGTATTGGCGGACACCCGACGCTTCGTGGGAGCAGCCCCGCAGCAGGTCGATGAGTTTGTCAAAACGGTTGCGGCTGTTGCCAGGTCGGTGAAGGGAGCCGCAAATTATCAACCGGGCAGATTGATCTGATGGGGATTTTCCTCACCGGGCGCCCGGAAATCCCGGTAACTTCAGAACCCGGGAAATTTGGGTTTGCCAGTTGACCGGGCGGGTCGCTTTGATGGTCCTTCACGTTTTGTCCAATCCCTTTCAAAAAACCACATCTATGGCTGAAGAACTCGTAGGAAACGTCCTGGTAGGCCAGTCTGGCGGCCCCACGGCTGTCATTAATGCAAGCCTCGCAGGCGTTGTTTCGGAGGCGCTCAATCATGAGTGCATCGAGGAGGTCTATGGCACGCTCAACGGGGTATTGGGCATCCTTCAGGAAGACCTGATCGATCTCGCCGCGGAGTCACAACAGGTGATCCGCGGCCTGCGCTACACCCCGGGTGCGGCGCTCGGCACGGTGCGCTACAAGTTGAAGAAGCAGCAGGATTTCGAGCGCGTGCTCGAGGTGTTCAAGGCACACAACATCCGCTATTTCTTTTATGCGGGCGGGAATGACTCGCAGGATACGGCCGACAAGATTTCGAAGCTCGCGCAGCAGCAGGGCTATGAACTGCGCGTGATCGGTGTGCCGAAGACGATCGACAACGATCTGGTCGTCACGGACCACTGCCCTGGCTACGGTTCGGTCATCAAGTACATCTCCACGACCATCCGAGAGATCGCGTGCGACAATGCCGCGATGGGCCAGCATGACCTGGTGCAGATCGTGGAGGTGATGGGACGCAATGCCGGCTGGATTGCCGCGGGCGCCGCGCTGGCAAAGCGCAGGGATCATCCGCACGATGCGCCCCACCTGATCCTCCTGCCTGAAGTCCCGTTCTCGGGCGAAAAGTTTGTCGAGGACGTCAAGCGCGTGCTCAAGCGTGAACGCTACTGCCTGATCGTCGTTGGCGAGGGGTTGGTTGATGCTGACGGCAACTATGTCGCCGCGGCGGACAAGACCGATGCCTTTGGTCACGCGCAACTCGGGGGTGCGGCGGAATTCCTGCAGAATCTGGTCGAGGAAGGCATCCCGGGCGTGAAGGCCCGCACGGTGAAGTTCGGCATGGCGCAGCGCGCCGCGGCGCATTGTTCGTCGAAGGCGGACAACGACGAGGCGTTTCTTGCGGGACAGGCCGCGGTACGCGCCGCGGTGAGCGGACAGACCGACAAGATGGTCACGCTCATCCGTGGCGATGGCGACCACTATTCGGTGGAAACCGGTCTCGCGCCGCTGAGCGAAATTGCGAACGGTGTGAAGAAACTGCCCCGCGAGTGGATCAACGAGGACGGCATCTCGATGAACTTCCAGTTTTTCCGCTATGCGCAGCCCCTCATCCAGGGGGAGGTGGCAGTGCCCTACGACAACGGCCTGCCTTCCTTTGCCCACTTGGACAAGGAGCGGGTTGAGAAACTGCTTCCCGCCTACGAAATCTGAGCGGGCTGCGAAGGGGACATGGAGGCCCCGCTCCCTGCCTGATGGCGATCAATTCTGCCAGGCCTTTTGGGGCCTGGCTTTTTTGTGGGCGCGTGGCGTGCGTATTGATGGCACGGATTTTCGCGGCTGGACCGCGCGGGTGGACGTTCTCGGCCAGGGTATCTTTGCAATTGCTGATGGTAGTGCGCTTGGAACAAATCGAAGCCGAACAAGATTTGGGCTGACCCTGATGCGGGAGGTGTGACCTACTGTTGAGCAAAGGTCAGCCTGCTTGGTTCAGCGTGGTCTGCGAAACATCCCATGAAAAACAACGTGTTTGGTCTTGTGGTTCCGATGATTGGTTGTGCTCTTCTGCTCGGGATGGGCGCGCTCCGCGCGAAGGCCGCGGCAGCCGACAGCGCCTTTCCCCGCTTCATGGTTCCGGGCAAGGAGAGGCAGATGGAGGCGCTGAACGCCATGCACCGGCTGCACTATCCACCGGTGTGGCTCGATTACCCGGATGGCGACCCGGATGTGCCGCTCTGCACGCTGTGGGACGAGTGGCTCACCGGCCCCTGTCTGTGGGCGGACACCGAAGGGCTGCGAGTCTGCAAGAACACGGTCACGATCGCGGAGCGTCTCCGGCGTTCGTTTCTCAACAAGATCATTGATCGCGAGGGATATGTCGCCACTCACCAGCACGCGGGCATTGGGCATGTTCTCGGATGGCCGTTTCCCTACTGGGTGAACAACGAGGGTGCGGCCGGCATCCATTTTTCGAACCGCGGTACCAAGTCCGCCGTGCTGCGCAAGGGAGTGCCGGTGACGCATGACATGTCTGGATGGGAATTGCGCGGCGTCGAGTTTGAGAACATCGATTCGGAAGGCAGCCGCTTGAGGGTCACTGCGGCGGATGCGAGCCTCACGACGCCGCCGTTGAAGCTTGATTCCTTTCAGTCACCGTTTGTCCAGTTGCGCTGGCATGCGGAGGACCTCGGCGGTGCCCAGCCCTTCATCGAGTGGGAGCGCGAAGGGGATGATGGTTTTTCAGAAACACGGCGGATGCTGGTTCCACCTGCCGACGTGAAGGAGGGCGAGGCTGAATGTGCGATGATACCGGTCTATCGGCATCAAGAGTGGTCCGGACGAATCGTCTGCCTGCGCCTCCGCCTGGCGAACGCCGATCCGGAAGGCAGGCTGCTGCTGCAGGCGGTATTCTCCCAGTACGACACCCGTCACAACATCAATAACTTCGATTTCATCCGGGGAGCGATCGACTATTTTCTCTGGACGGGCGACGTCGATTTTCTTGGCCGGAGCCTTCCGCGGCTGCGGCAGGCGCTGCGGTTTGCGCAGAGCGAGTTCAAGACGCTCGAGAATCATTGCGTGCTCACGACCTGGGTGGGGCATGACGGACAGTCTGGCATAGAACGGAATCCCGATGGCACGGCGCGGATGATTCCGGGCAGGGGCATCGGCAACAACTACTGGGACCTGCTGCCTTTTGGGCACAAGGATGTCTACGCCAGTATCCGATATTATGATACGCTGCGGAAGTTTGCCGTCCTTGAGCGGACGCTGGATCGGCACCCAGAATGGGGACTTTCCGACGGGGGAGGGCGATTCGACCCTGTGCAGCTCGATCGTCATGCCGCCGAGGTCAAGGCGGAGGGCAACCGCCTGTTCTGGAGCAATGAGACGGGACGTTTTGTTGCGGGTCCTGACATCCATGGCATGCGGACCGACTACGGCTTCACTTTCCTGAACACGGATGCGATTCACTATGGCTTTGCGACAGACGCCCATGCGGTTGAGATCATGGACTGGCTTGAGGGCAGACGGATCGTCGAGGGCGACACGTCCGTCGGCCCGGACATTTATCATTTCCGGTTTGGGCCTCGAAGCACGACGCGGCGAAACACCGACTATTACTTCTGGCGCTGGAACAAGGCGGACACGATACCGTTCGGTGGTCAGGTGCAGGATGGAGGAGCGGTCCTTGGCTGGTCCTACATGGATCTGATGTCGCGCATCAAGGTGCGTGGGCCTGACAATGCCTGGTCCCGCCTTGAAGAGATCCTGCGGTGGTTTGAGGAGGTTCAGGCTGGCGGCGGCTACCGTGAATTTTATCGCAAGAAAGGAATGGGCCTCCAGGGGGACGGCACTGCCGGTGGGCTCGGGCTGGACCGCGAGTTTTTTGAATCGATGCTTGTGCCGGAGGTGATGCTGAGCGGATTTGCGGGCTTCTCACCGACCGCGGAAGGATGCCGGATCGAACCCAGGCTTCCTGCAGCGTTTCCCTCTCTGACGATTGATCGGCTGCAGATCAAGGGGCTGATTCTTTCGCTCAGGATCGATCGCGACGAGATTGTTCTGTCCCGCCTGTCGGGCACATACTGGTTTCCCTTCACCCTTGAGGCTCCTGGATATGAGCAGGTCCGTCCTGTGGACTGGATGAAAACGAACGTCGTGCGGCTCAAGCGGAACCAGCACGCTGTCGGTCCCTGAGGTTTGTGGTCGAAACTGAAGATTGATCGCGGAGGGCTGGCCGCAGACACTACGAGCCTGAACCGTGGTCCGCCTTGACGCCCTGATAGCCGTGGAGGGAGCGGGGTCCCGCGGAGGGGATAGCCCATGGAGCTCCAGCTTCGCTGAAAAGGTGTCCCTCGGCGGCGGCCCGTTCAATCAGGATATCGATGTCCGGAATCCTGCGCGTCTCCCCGTCCTTTCCACACAGGCTGCCAAGGTGCGAGGCGGGTATGGACAGTATCGGGAAAAATTCGTGGAGCGCGTTGATGATGCGTGTGTGTTCACGCGCGATGGAGGGAGTGACCACAAATCCTTCTCCTGTTTCGAGGCGGGTCAGTGTGGCGTCGAGGACGCGGAGGCGGACATCAAGCTGTTCGGGCACCTTCATGATCTCGACGGGCTTTCCCTTTTGCTCGACCACGCAGGAGCGCTCGTAGCTCCACGTGACGGTTCCAGTTTCACCCTGCACCGAAACTTCCGGTGGATGCTCTTCCTTCCCGGCATGCGTCACGTAAACGAGAATTTCGACATCAGTGGACGTGCGCAGACGCAGGCTTGCGGTGTCGAAGCTCTCAATCGGATTGGCTCGATACAGTTCGGCCTCGATCGTGGCAATCTCTCCCGTGCTCTCGGCCGTTTTGCCTGACCAGAACAGCGCGAGCATGAGAAAATGCGCAAAGGCATTGTTGATGGGAGAGTCAAAAACCCAGGCGTTATCCACACGCAACCGGCCAGCCCAGTTATTTCGGCCGTAGTAGGAAGTTGAGCGCGGCCACTGGCCCTTCACCCGGATTTGACGTATGCGGCCAATCTGCCCTGACAGCATGCGCTGCTTGATGTCGTGTACCGCCGGATCGTACAGGTCTTGAAATCCGACTACCACGAGCCGTTTCGCCTGCTGCTGTGCCGAAATCACGGCGTCAATATCGCCCACCGTCGCCGCCACCGGCTTTTCGACCAGCACGTGGGCACCCGCCCGCAATCCGGCGAGCGCCATCGGCGCGTGCCATTGGATCGCCGTGGGAAGCAGCAGCAGATCCACCCGGCCAGCAACCTGCGACATCATCGCCTCAAATGTTGAAAATACCGGAATGCCCCGTCTTTCCAGCCGGCGGCAGATCGCTTCCTGTTGTGGGCGGTTGATCACGGTCACGCCAATCAACTCCATGCGCCCAAGGAGCATCTGCTCCATCGCCATGAGGAGATGCCAGCGACCATATCCGGAGACACCGACCAAGGCAGCCCGAATCATGACTGGATGCGTATGACAGGGGCGAGCATTCCCGGTGCGATGGCAAAACTCGTGTTTGGCGAATGCGAGTGGGACGGCATCGCATCGCAATCGAAGTCAAAACCGAATCTTCCTGATGATGGGCCGGTATGGCGTATCTTGGCGCGAGTCATGACGTTGGGGCGACGATCGGGTCTGGATGCCAAGGAGATAGCGCTTGCGTGGAGGCGTCACGGTTCCACCTTTGCATGCGTTGCAACCATGCAGAAGGTCAGTTTGAGCACCCTTGCCGCGAAATGTGGGATGTCGGCCTCCACCGTATCCCGCGCACTCTCAGGTCATCCCAATGTGCGTGTTCAGGTGCGACAGCGGATCGAGGCGGAGGCCAGGCGTCAGGGGTATGCGCGAAATCAGCTTGTTGGCTCGCTGATGTCGTATGTGCGAGCGGCGCGCACCGAACGGTTCCTCGGCAATCTCGCCATGGTTCACGTCGCCTCTCCTGAACAGCCCGAGCCGCGCCCAATGCAGCAGATCATGATCGATGCGGCGCGCAGGCGGGCGACGGAGCTCGGATTTCATCTGGACGTCCTGCGGTTCAATCACGTCAACGATAGCGCACTGGCGCTCGGTCGCATGCTCCAGGCGCGCGGCGTTCAGGGGGTTGTTTTCCTGTACTCCAAGCCCACGAACATCACTCGGGGATTCCCCTGGGAGCGTTTTGCCGCCGCCGAAATCGACTATGGTTCAAACTCGCTTCAAATTCATACGATCGTCATCGACCACTACCTGACGCTCACTAACGCGCTTCTTGAGCTTCGCAGCCGCGGATACGCAAGGATCGGCCTTTTCATCGAACGCTACAAGGACACACGCCTGATGAACAAGTGGAGTGCGGCATTCCGGTCCTTTCAGGAGTCCCAGGGTGGGATTGGACACGTGCCGTTGCTGTTGGAGGACGTCATGACCTCCGATGCGTTTCTCGCCTGGCATGGGCGTCACAAACCCGATCTGGTGATCGGGCACGTTGACCAGGCCGTGGTCTGGCTGCGGCAGGCGGGAGTCCGCGTCCCGGGCAAGACCGCATTTTTTAATCTCAACTGGAACGAGCGTACGCGGGCCTGTGCGGGCCTGGATCTGCGCGCGGAACTACAGGGAACGGCCGCGGTTGAGTCCGTCGTTGCACAGATCCAGCGCAATGAGCGCGGCCTGCCTTCCGATCCTCATACCGTCATGCTCAGCGGACGCTGGATGGAAGGACCGACGCTGCGATCGAGGGGCAAAGGGATTGCCGCCCCTGCCCCTCGGTGATGCGACTCAGGGCTCAGACCCGAGGGAACTTGACCCAGCGCGCGCCTTTCCTGGCGCTCTTGACCGCGGTTTCGATGAAGGCCATGCCTTCGACGCCGTCATCGATCGTCGGAAAGTCATAGGACTTTTTTGCCTTACGTCCGCTGATCTGGTCGGTGATCGCCTCGGCGGCCGCGAGGTAGACATTTGCGAAGGCCTCGATGAAGGCTTCCGGATGTCCGAAGGGCGTGCGCGAGTACTTCTGTGCAATCGGAGAGAGGTAGCTGTTGCCGCGGCGCAGGATGATGCGCGGCTGATTGACCTCCTTGATGATCAGCTCATTTGGGTGCTCCTGGTGCCACTCAAGGGAGCTCTTGGTGCCGTAGACACGGATGTTGAGGTTGTTCTCGTCGCCGTTGGAAATCTGCGAGGCGTAGAGGATGCCCCTGGCGCCACCCTTGAAGCGGACCAGGCAATTGCCGTCGTCATCGAGCTTCCGCCCGGGGATGAAGGTCGAAAGGTCGGCACAGATTTCGTCGATCTGGAGTCCGGTGATGAAGCGGGCGAGATTCTCCGCGTGCGTTCCGATGTCGCCCATGCAGTTCGAAACCCCTGAAATGTTCGGGTCCATTCGCCAGTTGGAGATCTTTCCGTCAGCCTTGTTCTGCATGGCCGTGATCGCGTAGCCCTGGGGGTACTCGACCACGACTTTGAGGATTGTGCCAAGCTGCCCGGACTGCACGCGATGGCGGGCCTCCTTCACCATCGGATAACCCGTGTAGTTGTGGGTCAGCGCGAAGACCCGGCCCGATTTCCGTACGACCTCGCGAAGCGCGCGCGCCTCGGCGAGAGAGAAGGCCACGGGTTTGTCGCAGATGACATGGAAACCTGCTTCAAGGAATGCCTTGGCGATGGGTACATGGGTGTTGTTCCTGGTGACGATCGAAACGAAATCGATCCGTTCGTCAGCAGGCAGGGCGCTCTCGGCCTTCACCATTTCCTCGTAGGTGCCGTACACCCGCGTGGGATTCAGATTCAGGTCGGCACCGGAGAGCCTTGACTTTTCCGGGTCGGCAGAAAAACAGCCGGCGATGAGTTCAATCCTGCTGTCGAGTGCGGCGGCCATCCGGTGAACGGCACCGATGAATGCGCCGCGACCACCCCCGACCATGCCCATGCGAAGTTTACGTTTGAGTGCCATGTCTTGGAAGGATCAGAAGGTTGATAGGGTGTCAGATTTTGACCGGTCTGCCGGAGTTGGCGGACTTGTAGGTGGCGTCGATAATCTTCATCAGTGCGACAGCCTGATCGGGAGTATTCAGGGGACTCTCCTTGCCTTCGATCGCAGCGATGAAATTCGCGGCGGAACGGTTGCGTCCCATGGTTTCGTCCGCGGGCACAACAATGGTGCGGTTGACCGTGCGGCCGTTTTCCTGCGTGTAGAGTTCACACGCGTCGATGGAGGTGTTGTCCAATCCGTCGACGCCGAACAGGCGCTGGACGAGTCCGCCGCCCTTGGTGCCCTGGAACGTGACGGAGACCTCCTCGCGCTTCACCATCTCGGCCCAGGAAATCTGGAGTGTCACGACCTGACCAGACTTGAACCGAATCATGCCGTGGCAGGCGTTCTCCACATCGGTCACGCCCTTGGCGACATCCGGAATTCCCCACGGACCCTTGAAGGACTTGTCCTGAATGAAGTCGCTGAAAGTCTGCGCAAGCACCCATTCCGGCTCGGGGTAACCCATGAAGTACATGGCAAGGTCGAGCATGTGCAGCAGGTCGATCAGCGGACCTCCACCGGACATCGCCTTGGTCGTGAACCATCCGCCAAAGCCCGGGATGCCCGTCCGGCGGATCCATTTTGCCTGGGCGGAATTGATGCGGCCGACAATGCCCTGTCCCACGTAGTCCATCATGGCGTAGGACTCCGGGCGCGCGCGATTGTTGAAGTTGAACATCAGTGTTCGCTTCGCGGCCTTTGCCGCGGCAGCCATTGCCAACGCCTCCTTCGCGTTCATCGCCGGTGGCTTTTCGCAGAAGACATGTTTGCCCGCCTTGAGTGCCTGAAGGGAGAGCGGAGCGTGAAACTTGTTGGGGACGATGATTGAAACCGCGTCGAGGTCGCGAAGCTTGAGCAGCTCCGCGGGATCTGCGAAATGGGCACCGATCTTCTCGCGCTCGGCGGCCCGTTTCGCCGCCTCAACATTTGGATCCGCCACGCCTATGATTTCGGCACCCGCCGCGCGGAAACCCGCGGCGTGATAACGAAGCATTCCGCCTGCGCCAATGATTCCAACTTTGATGCTCATGGGATGAAAATTACTGGTTTTTCTTGTCGAACGCGGCGTCGAACGCGAGTGCACTGGGCGGAAAATCCGTCTTGCGCACGAATGCCGCAGCCTCGGTTGCACCGTGCACACGGTCCATGCGGATGTCCTCCCATTCGACCGAAAGCGGACCGCGATAGCCCGTGTCGTTCAGCGCGACGATCACATCCTCAAAGCGGATGTCCCCGTGACCGAGCGACCGGAAATCCCAGTAGCGACCCGGGTCGCCGAAGTTCGAGTGGCCGCCGAACACTCCGATACTGCCGTCGCCATGACCCCACCAGACATCCTTCATGTGC
>CAUJJL010000081.1 GCA_963205455.1 Verrucomicrobiota bacterium | reverse complement strand
TGCGCGAAGATTGTGAACTTACCTCTGGTTGGAGTTGGTCTATTGGTTTTTCTTCTTTTCACACTCGGTCGCTATCGCAACCGGGAAAAACCGCCAACTCCAACCACTTTCTACTCAATTCCTATGGGACGGCTGTGATCCGGATCGTATCTGTGTAATCTGTGGTTCAAAGCGGTTCGCATGGATCGGTTGCTCGAAGCTCCCACTCTGTGCACTCCGTGCATTCTGTGGTCAAAATTCTGTTCCTCCGGGCACGACGGTGATGCATACGACGTCGGGTCTTGATTCTTGACACGAGGTGCAATCCTTAGGGTCTAGTCTTAAATTTTGGCTTGATGATGAAGATTCCGACACCTTCTTCCGGTGATGGGGGATCAGTCCCTGTTTGAAGCCGTCGGCAAGCGATAGGCTCGATCCTGGCGCGCTCAGCGCCAAGGTCATCAGATTCGCCGAGCGGATCGAACCACGGATCTTGCTGGCTGGCATTGTTTGAAATCGGCGGGCAGCAACAGTGTCAGGTTATGGAGTTTTGAGCTTAAGAAGGGTGAAAGAGGGGGAGAAGGACGCAGCCCGGTGGGGCTTGACCGCCGCAGACCCGGAAGGCACAACCTACGCACCCGCTCTGCCGTTTTCGATGTGATGGACACGGTCGTCGAAGCTTCCAAGGTCGCACGTATGAGGGATCACGCATTCTTCACGGCTACTTCCGTCGCGGCTTCCCTCGTGATCCTGTTGGGTTTCGGTCGCACCTATCCCCCAAAACTTGCTTCACCCGAACCGGGCTTTCCTGCGATTGTGCATTTGCACGCAGCGGTTTTCACCGCATGGCTGCTCTTTTTCATCGGGCAGGTTGTGCTGGCGATGCGCGGCCGGATTGCTCTTCACAGGAAGCTTGGAAACTTCGGAGTAATTGCGGCGTTTTTGATGCTGTTTCTCGGATGCGCAGCCGCGGTTGCGGTTACAAGGCGCGGCGATGCGGGAATTCCAGGAGCAATGTTCGAAAGCCCGTCGGAATTTCTGCTCATCAGTCTTACAGCAATCGTGGTGTTTTTCATTCTCACGCTCGCTGGATATGTCTGGCGAAAGGACGGCGAAACCCACAAACGACTCATGCTCATGGCGACAATCGGCGGGCTCATGCCTCCGGGAATTGCGCGACTTCCGCTGGCGAACGGCCACATGCCTGCCGTGTCTGCAATCACCATCCTGTTTCTTGTCGCTGGCCCGATCTACGACAAATTGATCCACAGGCGGATTCATCGCGCCTATTTCGTCGGGATAGCCGTCTCGCTCTTCGCCTCTCCTCCCCTCGTGCATGCAATGACGGGGACAAGTCTGTGGCGGAGCGTTGCCTCCTCCATCCTAAGGTAAGTGCATTTCCAGAAGTGGCTGTTACCGCTATCTCAGGCGAAACTGCCGCCTGAAACGATGCCGAGTTCGCGACGCCGTTTGGCGCGGTCGCGGGCTGCCTTGATTGCGTAGCCGCTCCTGCGGTGCTCGGCGATCGGATCGGCTGCGAGGCCCTTCTGTTTGCGCCAGACCTTCAGGGCCGGGGCGACATCGGTGAAAAACGCCTTCTTGAGCTCGAGTTCGGCGGCGACGACATCATGCGCATCCTGCGCCTGGCGAAGCGCCTGGTGGTCCACCAGCGCGGCCTTCGCAAACAGTTCCTGCGCCATCATCACGGTCTGGAGCGTGGCATCGATCTTGGGTTTCTCGTTGTGACACTGATCGATCATGTAGGCGATCTTCGGCGCCTTTCCACGCTCTGCGGCAAAACCGTGAATCTCGTGGAAGATGCGAAATACCTGGTACGGGTCGATTGATCCCAGGGTGAGGTCGTCGTCCGCGTACCGGCGGTCATTGAAATGGAAACCTCCGAGCATCTCCTCATCGAGAAGGAAGGCGACAATCTGCTCGATGTTCTGACCCGAATAGTGGTGCCCCGTATCCACGAGGACCTTTGCGCGCGGACCGGCCTTCTTTGAGAAGATGTAGGACATGCCCCAATCCGCGATATCGGTGGCATAGAAGGCGGGCTCGAACGGTTTGTATTCGACCAGCATGGTCTGGCCCGGACCAAGCTTGCGATGAAGCGCCTTCAACGCCTCCTCGAACCGCTGCTTGCGCGCCCGGATGCTTTCCTGTCCGGGGTAATTCGTTCCATCCGCAAACCACAGCGAGAGATATTCGCTGCCGACCGCCTTTCCGATCGCGATCGAATCGAGGCAGTGCTGCAGCGCTCGCTGGCGCACCGCCGCATCGGCGTTCCCGATGGAGCCCCACTTGTACTCCTGATCCTGAAAGAGATTCGGATTGATCGCACCGATGCGCACCCCATGGCTCTCGGCCAGTTTTGCCACCGCCTTGGGATCCTCTCCAGGTTTGAAATCCCACAGCACGTGCACCGCCACGGTGGGACAGCATCCGGTGAGCGCATGCACGTGACCGCTATCCGCAAGTTTGTCGCCCAGGTCGATCGCCGCAGCGTCCTGAAAGAACTTCCCAAAACGCGTGCCCGTATCGGCAAATCCCCAGGAAGGAATTTCGACGTTGAAGTCATTGAGGACCGGCAGCAGCCGGGAAACAAGTGCGGAGGAAGCAGAGGCCATGGCGGATTCAGGAAATTAGAAGAAACAGGAGAAACGAACTCCCGCGCCAGCAGGAGTCGCAGAACCAGTGAATGCCGCGGCGTTCAGGAAGCAAGCCCCCACCGGTCATCCTCACCCAAGGTATTCGCGGCAGCCTCGTCATCCAGCCCCTATCGGCACGCGGCGATTCGGCACTGCGGAGTCTGAAATCAGCCGGCGGATCCTGCCGGTGACTCCGCCCCTGCACCCGCTGGCTCTTCGGCCTGCGGTTTGGGTGAAATGCGCAGCAGCGTCATTGCTCCCGCAACCAGGACGGCACAGAGCACGACAAACCAGTTGCCGTTTCGGACGAAGAACGAATTCCGTCCCACCCAGCGGAAGTCACGCTGCACTTCTGCCACCCGCACGCCCCGGAAATAGACCCCGTGGTCGGGATCGGTCGCCACCGCCTTCGTGACGCCAAACTCGTCGATCCATCCGCTCCATCCTCCGTTCCCGATCCTGAGCACGGGACGCCGGGTCTCCACGGCCCGAAGCACGCTGTGCGCCGCGTGCTGATAGGCGGCGCCATCCTCACCGAACCAGCCGTCATTCGTCATCACGACCAGCACATCCGCACCGGCAAGGACACTGTCGCGGGCCAGATTGGGAAAAATGTCCTCGTAACAAATCAAGGGCCCAAGAGCGACCGGAACATTCCGCATCGTCGTCCGCAAGAGCTTCGGCTCTGAGCCCGCAAGGATATCGTCGCTGCCGATGGGCACTACCTTTTGAAGCCAACCCAGCATCGGGCGGAAGGGAACGTATTCACCGAATGGCACAAGCTTGCGCTTTGCATAGTAGTCGGACTGCACACCGCCAACCGGATCGACGAGAAAGGCCCCATTGTACCAGCCCTCCTGCGGAGTCGCCGGATGCTCAATCGCGAGCGACCCCATAACCAGGGGTGCACGGCCCTTGGCCACCAGTTCCTCCGTCCACTTCCTGATCTGCTCATCACCCTTGATCGCCCACGGCGTTGACGCTTCGGGCCACAGGATCAGGTTCGGCCTCGCCGCAGCGGCCTGCCGTGTGAGCGTCTGCAGGGTCTCCATGACTGCCGGACCTTCGTTCGGATCCCATTTGATGGTCGAAGGGATGTTGGGTTGGACAAACGCCACCTTGCCGAGGCCCACAATGTATCCTGCCCGGTTGATGGTTTCCTGCATCTGAATGCTGAGGCAGACGACCAGCAGGAACATCGTGGCAAAGAACTCCTGGCTGCGACGATTGAGTCCGCGCTTGGCTTCGCAGAGAAGGCGGTGCGCATAGGCACCGAAGCCGAGGTTGACCGCGATGAGAACGAAGGAGACACCGCTCGCCCCGGTGAACGCCGCAATCTGCAGGATGCTCACCCTCTGCCACTGACTCGCCGCCAGGGGCAACCAGGGAAATCCCGAAAAGAGCCAGGTGCGCGTCCACTCGATCAGCACCCAAAGCGCAGCGAGACCAAACACCAGCAGGATGCGTGTCAGGTGAGGCCTGCCGAGGAGTTGGGGCATGGTCCATCGCACGGCAAGAAACCACGACCCCACCCAGAGTCCAACAACCGGCCCCAGCAGCAGCATCCCGATCCAGGACACATGATGCAGCCAGGACAGAATCAGCGTCCACGCAACTGCACACGCACCCAGCACCACCGATGCGAAGAGTTTCCACGGGGGATTCCGATAGGCCCAGAAAATGGCGGGCACCGCGAAGGCATAGCCCGCCTCAGGAAGCTTGTACGGCGGAAAGGAGACAAGGGTTAGCAGGACCGTGGAAACGAACACTCCGATCGCGGCCAGCGCGTGGGAGTTTCGACTCCAGAACGACGGAGGCTCGTCATAGGGGTCGATCGGCAGATTTTCAGCACTGTCCATGATTGAGGCCGTCAGACCTGAAAGTCTGGCGTTCCGGCCAAGTCCAAAGCAACAGTCGCCGTCCGGGCCACCCAAGAGATCCACCCAGTGCGGATCGCGAAAACGCAGATCAACTCAGGCACCGTGACAGTTCTTGAACTTTTTCCCACTCCCACACGGGCAGGGTTCATTGCGACCGACCTTGGGGGTTTCGCGTCGAATCGTCACCTTCGGAAGCTGGATCTCGCCCTCGCCCCCTGACGCCTGCCCCGCAGGCTGTGAGGATTCGCTCGGCGGTGCGGCCTGCGTCGGCGCATTCGCAGGCCCCACGGATTTCGCGCTGCGACTCAGGATCGAGAGCATGTTCTCGAATGCGTTGAGATTCGACGCGCTACGGAAGAGTCCCGTGCAGATCTGAAGCCGGACATTCTGCATCAGCTCCTCAAAGTACTTGTAGGCTTCGCTCTTGTACTCAACCAGCGGATCCTTCTGGCCATAGCTGCGAAGGCCGATGGAGCGCCGGAGTTCCTCCATCTCAGTCAGGTGCTCCTGCCAGTGCTGGTCGATGGCATTGATGACAATGTAGCGTTCGACCGCGGCGAGGGCCTCCGGCTCCTCGACCGACTCCTTCACGGCATAGGATGTCTTGATTTTCTCCACGACCACCTTGGTGAGGCTCGTGGCGTCGTTGCCCTTCAGTTCGTCGGACTTCAGGCCAATCGGGAATGTGCCATTCGCCCAGCCGATGAAGCTGTCCATCGCGGTCTGCGAAGCCCCGACCTTTTCTCCGACGCCCGCGTTCTCGAGGCGCGTGGCGACCTCCTCCTCGACCTGCTCGGAAATGATATCCTTTGGCCGTGGTGAATGAATCGCCCCATTGCGGATGCCGTAGACAACCTCGCGTTGCTGGTTGAGCACGTCATCGTACTGGAGCAGCCTCTTGCGCTGGGAATAGTTTTGCTGCTCAACCTTTTTCTGGGCGCTTTCGATCGACCGATTCAACCAAGGGTGCTCGAGTTCCTCCCCTTCCTTCATCGACCCCTCCATCAGGCGCGACGCAAGGTTACCCTGGAGAAACAGGCGCATGAGGTCATCCTCGAGCGACAGGAAGAACTTGGTAAGACCCGGGTCGCCCTGACGCGAACAGCGGCCGCGCAACTGGCGGTCGATGCGGCGGGATTCGTGACGCTCCGTGCCGATCACGAAGAGGCCGCCGAGTTCGCGCACCCCTTCGCCGAGTTTGATGTCGGTGCCGCGGCCTGCCATGTTGGTGGCGATGGTCACTGCGCCCCGCTGTCCGGCTCGGGAGACGATCTCAGCCTCCTGCTGGTGATACTTTGCGTTGAGCACCGAGTGAACAATGCCCGTGCGTTTCAGCATGCGGGAAAGCACCTCGGAGGACTCGACGGAGACCGTGCCCACCAGGACGGGCTGGCCGCGCCGGTTGGCCTCTTCGATCTCCTTGACGACAGCGGCATACTTGTCGCGCCGTGTCTTGAAGATCGAATCGTTCCGGTCGACACGGATGCACGGCTTGTTGGTCGGTATGACCTGGACCGCGAGTCGGTAAATGTCGTTGAACTCCGTGGCCTCCGTTTCCGCGGTGCCGGTCATGCCGGCCAGCTTCTGGTAGAGGCGGAAGTAGTTCTGAATCGTGATTGTGGCGTAGGTGCGCGTTTCGCGCTCGATGGCGACGTTTTCCTTGGCTTCCACGGCCTGATGCAGGCCGTCGGACCAGCGGCGGCCCGGCATGACACGGCCGGTGTTTTCGTCGACGATGAGGACCTTGCCGTCCTGGACCACGTACTCGATGTCGCGCTCATAGAGCGAATAGGCGCGGAGCAACTGGGAAATGGTGTGAATCTCCTCGGAGGTCTCCGCGAAACGCTGCTGAGCCGCTAGCTTGAGTTCCTCGCGTTTCTCCGGAGTCAATGAAGTGTCGCGATCGATGTCGCTGTACTCGGTGGCGAGATCGGGAAGGACGAAGGCATCCGGATTGTCGGGTCGCAGGCGCTGGCGTCCCTTTTCGCTCAGGTCCGCCTGGTGTTGGCGTTCGTCGATCGAAAAGAAGAGTTCCTCCTTGAGGCGGTAGAGTTCCTCCTTCTGGAGATCGGAACTGAGTTCGGTCTCCACCTTGTCGAGGAGCTTGCGCCATTCGGGCGTTTCCTGAAGGCGGAGCAGCTTCTTGTTCTTCGGATGACCGACCTTGACCTGGAGCATCTTGCGGGCGGCCGCCTGCTTCTCTTCATTCGAGATGCCTGGCTTGGCGAGCATCTCCTCCGTCTCGCCGATCAACCGGTTGACAAGGCGCAACTGCTCCGAAACGAGCCGCTCCACACTCGGCTTCACGCGGGTAAACGGCTGTTCCCTTTCAATGGGTGCGGGCCCGGAGATGATCAAGGGCGTGCGCGCCTCATCGACAAGGATCGAGTCGATTTCGTCGACGATGCAGTACCAATGGTCGCGCTGGACCTGATCCTCCTTACGCGTGGCCATGCCATTGTCGCGAAGGTAGTCGAATCCGAATTCCGATGCCGTGCCATAGGTGATGTCGCGACCGTACATCTCATGCCGCTCTGCGGATGGCATCTGTTGCTGGATGCAGCCAACGGTCAGCCCCAGGAACCGGTAGAGGTAGCCCATCCATTCGGAATCGCGCCGGGCCAGGTAGTCATTGACGGTTACGAGCTGTGTGTTGCGCTGGGTCAGGGCATTGAGATACAGGGGTAGTGTGGCCACCAGGGTCTTGCCCTCGCCGGTCGCCATCTCCGCAATCTTGCCCTGATGCAGGGCGATGCCGCCGATGAGCTGGACATCGAAATGAACCATGTCCCACGTCAACTCGTGCTCACACACAACAACCGTCTGCCCGACCAACCGTCGGGCGGCGTTCTTCACCGTCGCAAACGCCTCGGGCAGAATCTGATCGAGAGTTTCTCCCGCCTTGAGTCGGTTGCGAAACTCGTCGGTCTTGGCCCGAAGCTGCTCATCGCTCAGGGATTGGTAGGACCGTTCGAATTCGTTGATCCGTGCGACCAGCGGCCGGGCCGATTCCAGGAACTTACGATAGTGACGACCCGAAAAGCCTTTGAGGAGAAACGATAACATGAAAGGGGCTCATCCTAGATATGCCCAACGCCTTGGCAAATGGCAAATCGCGGCAGGTCAGAGTAGCATTGACTGAAATTTGGCAAAAAGCTCCCACTTCCTGAGATAGGTCCCATGGCAGGACATGGCTCCCACGAACCTAATCCAACCTGAGCATGAGGCCAAGGATCAGGTCCTTGCCAGATGCCCCCGGAAATATTCGATCGTTCGCTTCAAGCCATCCTCCAGGCCGATGGTAGGCTCCCACTTGAGGGCCTTACGGGCAAGTGAGATGTCCGGTCTGCGCTGCTTGGGGTCATCCGAGGGAAGCGGTTTGTGCACAATCCTGGACTTGCTGGCGACGAGTTTCAGCGTGAGTTCAGCGAGTTGCAGCATGGTGAACTCGCCCGGATTGCCGAGATTTACGGGCCCCACGGTCTCCGTCTGGTTCATCAGGCGCACGAAGCCTTCGATCAGGTCGTCGACGTAGCAAAAGGATCGCGTCTGCGTGCCGTCGCCATAAATGGTTAGGTCCTCGCCCCGGATTGCCTGGACCACAAAATTCGACACGACACGCCCGTCGTTCGGATGCATGCGCGGGCCGTACGTATTGAAGATCCGCGCCACCCGGATATCGACCTTGTTCTCACGATGGTAGTCGAAGAACAGGGTCTCCGCGCATCGTTTGCCTTCATCGTAGCATGAGCGACGGCCGATCGGATTGACATTGCCCCAATAGGCTTCCGGCTGCGGATGGACGTGGGGATCACCATAGACCTCGCTTGTGCTCGCCTGAAAGACACGCGCCTTCAGTCGCTTGGCCAGGCCGAGGCAGTTGATCGCGCCCATGACCGACGTCTTGGTGGTCTTGATGGGATTGTACTGGTAGTGCGGCGGTGACGCCGGGCAGGCCAGGTTGTAAATCTGGTCGACCTCGACCTTGAAGGGATCGATCACATCGTGGCGCACCAGTTCGAAAAACGGATTCGCCAGCAGGTGGGTGATGTTGCCCTTCCGCCCCGTGAAAAAATTGTCGAGGCAGATGACCTCATGCCCGTCACGGAGCAGACGATCGCAAAGATGAGAGCCCAGGAATCCGGCGCCGCCGGTGACCAAGATGCGCATGCCGCAGCAGGGTTAAGGGAACAGCGCCAGATTTCGAGAAAAACCTCTCCGCGAACAATCGAAGCGGATCGCAGCCCGTCCGCGCGATCAGCCCTTTGGCCCGCGCGCAAGAGTTCGCGCTGCCTAAACGTTCGCGGGCAGGCGTGCGAGCGCTCTCGGGAAAAGGATATTGTTCTCCTTGTGCACGTGCAGATGGAGATCCTGCTCGAAACGGGCGAGCCCCGCAAGCAAAGCGCGGTGAGTGTTGCACGACTCCGAGTCCGGCGTGAAGTTGTCCGTCAGGGTGCGCAGGCGTTCAAGCGCCGCCCCGGTTTCCTGGTGCTCCGCCTCCATCTCCGAGATCGGATCGGCGATCGAACCGCGCCTGCTGGGCAACTCGCCATTCTGGTCAAGCGCACGAACCAGCGGGAACAGCACCTCCTCCTCCTTGGCCATGTGCTCAATCATTTCGCGCGCCATCTCATGCACCGTCTGGGCGACCTCGGTCAACCGTGCATCTCGGCCGGAATGCTTCATCGCAACGCGCTGCGACTGCTCCACAAGAACCGGCAATTCTTCCTTGGTGAAGGAATGATGCGTGCTCTCAATGTGATCCGCGAGCGCACTCAACGACATCGCCGCCGCGTCTGTCGCGCTCGTGATTGCGGAAGGCACTGCATCCAGTACCGAGATGAACGTGTTCACATCGAGCCCACGCTTCGCGCAGGCGGCCGCGAGCGTGATCCTGCCACCGCAGCAGAAATCGATGCCGACGCGTTCGAACACGCCGGCAAGCAGCGGTCGCGCCGCCACAATGTGACCAACCATGGTCTCCGGAGTGATCTTCGTGGAATTTGTGGGATGCGGTGATGTACTCATGTTTTATGGTAAGAATCCCACTATAGCCCATTTTCGATTTTCCGCCTTGAGCTATGTCAATTCACAGCGCGATTGCATGAAATCACCCGACCCCGCCAGAGCCAACGGCGGAGTTGCTGCAATTCAAGTGTGTCCGTAGATGTCCAGTACCGACCGATGGACTAACGCGACATCGGAATGACCGGCAGTACAATGTGCGACGGGTGTGCGCGATCATGCACCAGCGTATTCGTGGCAATCACGACGCGGCGATTTTCGGCCAGCGGCTCGCCTGAGTTGGGGTTCACATCAAATCGCGGGAAATTGCTGCTTGAGATGTCGACGCGGATCCTGTGGCCCTTCTTGAAAACGTTCGATGTCGGATAGATCTTCAGCGTGAAGGGATAGATCTTTCCCGGCTCCATGAATACCTCCTTCTTCAGGGAGTCGCGGAAACGGGCGCGAACGATTCCGTCGCCGATGTTCAGGTCAAATCCATGCGGGAAATCGGCGCTTGGGGGATACACATCGATCAGCTTCGCCGTGAAATCCGTGTCCACGGCAGACGACGACGCCCAGAATTTCACCTCAATCTCGCCCGTGACTTCCACATCGGCCTCAAGCGGCTCCGTACGAAAAACGAGGATGTCATTTCGTGCGGAAATCGGAAGGGGATTGGGCCAGTTCCAGAACTGCGGCCCACCGCGTTGGTCCCACGCGCCTTGCTGCATGATGTCGTCGCCCGAGGAAATGGGTCCTCCGAGCGTCGGTACGGGATCGCGCGGATCGAACTGAAAACTGGTACTCCCGCCCTTGGCAGGCGGTCTCGTCATTGAAAGGCCCCCACCCTGCTGAAAATAGTACGGCGTGTACTGCGTGCGGGCGAGCGGCCACTCCTGCTCATTGCGCCAATAGCCACCATGATTCAGCAGTCCCTGGGACGTCTTCCGTCCATCGCCCGTTCCCATGACAAAGATCCGGACGTTCGTTGCAAACGGCGCAGCGCGGCCCACCGAGTTCGTCATGCCCTTGAGCCAATGGTCGTACCATTCGAGCCGCCAGGCGAGCGGGTCCGGAATCGCCGCATCCGCACCGAAGCTGACCTGTCCGTGCGATGACTTTCCCTGGTCGCCGTGGATCCACGGTCCCATGATCAGGTACACAGGACCCTTGATCGCCTGATGGAGCGCCGTGAAATTGGCCGTCGTATTGCCACCCCACGAATCGTACCACCCGCCCACGAGGTAGACCGGGATGTCCTTGTAGCGCTTCGGATCGGCCAGGATGTTGTTCTGTGCCCAAAAGGCATCATCCGCACCGTGCCGCATGGCTTCGACGAGCCAGTTCTCGTACTCAGGCGCAAGTTGCAACGGTGTCGTTCCATAGCGCAGCGGCAGATGCTTGAGATAATTGAAACGCTGCCCGGAGAGTTCCATCAGCTCCGCAGCCGTGGCCGGGTCGCGCCCGGCGCGGCTGCCCTTCGTTACCTTTGTCATGATCCAGTTCCAGAAGCGCATCTCGAAAGCACCCGCATTGCGCAGGCTCTGGCGGCCAATGTTCGACATCGCGTCCACGGGAATGACCGTCGTGAGCTGCGGCACCCTCTCGAGCGCCATGGCATGCTGGGTGCCGCCGACATAGGATGTGCCAAACATCCCGATCTTTCCATCCGACCACGGCTGCTGCGCGATCCAAGCGCCGCAATCCCATCCGTCACGTCCGTCGTCCGTCAGCATATGCCACTCGCCTTCGGACGCAAAACGTCCCCGCGTATCCTGCGCAACAAAAACATAACCGCGGGACGCGTAGTACGGTCCGATGACATCAAGCGGCGTCCAGGCTGTCTCCGACTTGTCGTAGGGCGTGCGGGTCAGGACAACGGGAAACCTGCCGGGCGCGGGTTTGCCGTCCTTCGCAGGCAGGTACAGATCCGTGGCAAGCTTCACGCCGTCGCGCATCGGTACCATCACGTCCTTTTTCACAATGACTTCAAATTCAGGGGGACGCGAATAGCCGACAAGGGAGACAAGGGCGCCTAACCCGGCGCACATGAGAGTGAATCGAAGGGAACGTTTCATGATGGATCAGGTGTTCAGTCCGCGTGAGCGTGAAGTGTATTCAATAACGGGTTACTCGTTCATCCTATTGGCCGCCGGGTCCGGTCCTTTCTCAGGGTTACGCAACCCGGCCGACAAAGCGTGTAGACGAGCGTCAGAGGTGCTTGTCGAGAAAATCGAGAATGGCGTTCGGCTCGAAGACATGTCCGCCGTCATGAACGTTGAACTGGAACCGGTCCGCCAGTCCGAGCCTCTCGTAGAAACTGCGGGTTCGCTTCACCTCGGGCTGGGCTTCCTTGAGGTCGATGATCGTGTCCGCCTTGCCCAACTGGAGCATGCAGGGTCTCGGGCAGATGAGGGCCATCGCCTGGAATCCTCCGAGTCCGCCGACCGTCTCCCGCTCCGGGGCACGCGCAGTGCCCGCGGCCGATCGCTTCAGCGTCATGGCGTAGTCCTTAAGGTATCCTGATGGCGCGGCAACCTTGATGAAGGGATTCAGCGCAGCCGCATACATCGTGTAGAAGCCGCCCCAGGAAAGGCCCGCCATGCCGACCCGGTTCGAATCAATTTCGGAACGTGTCCTCATCAACGTACGCGCGCTCTCGATGATCTTGTACAGCTCCAGACCGACAATGCTCGTGCCGCCCAGCTTGAGCTTGCGATCCAGTTCCTCCCGGGCGACTCCCGGGATCACCGGATCGCCACAGTAGCTGCAGTGCATTGCCAGCGCGGGTGCCCAGACGATATAACCACGCTTGACCGCCTCGAAACCGAAGTGGTTGTAATTGGCGCGTGTATCGAGATCACAAATCGCCTCCGGATTTCCGCCTCCCCCATGCTGGGCAATGAGCAGCGGCGCCTTCGCGAGTCGCTTCTTCGGGAGCATGTAGATGCCGTACGCATCGACTCCATCGACCACTTCTATCCACACCCGATAGACAACGCAGTGCCGATCCTCACCGACCTGCTCAAAACGCCGGACGACACCCTGTTTGGCGCCAGGAGGAGGTGTGCCGAATTGCGCCTGCAGGAACGCACGGTAGGGAGCCAGCGAAGCCTCGTAGGCCTTGGGATTCGAAAAGTCGGGCTTCACCCGCTCCATCGCTTCCTTGGCCTTTTCCTCGAGCAACTTGTCGGCATAGGTCTTTACCTGCAACTGTTGCTCCTCGCGAATTGGGAAGGAGCGGGAGAACGGTTCGCGATACTGCTCGGGCAACTCGGGTGCAGCATTCTTTGACGCTGCATCAGCCGCATAACAGCCCGAACAGGCCAGCAAGAGAAGCAGACTGCTCCGCAACAATGGTGAATTCCTGTGCCTGGGGAGTTTCTTGTTTGGGTTCATGGAAAAGGTTTTGGTAACGATGTGCTCCGGATCGAAAAAGGCCAACACCTCACGTTCTGCGTGCCGAGCGCGCCGACCCCATGGGATTTCAATAGCCGACAAGTCTGACGGGGCCGAAGAGTCCGGCCTCGATGACATCGAGTTCCTTCCACGGCTTCCTCTGCGAAACCGCGATGTTGGTGCGTGTCAATTTGGGCAACTCGCCCCGCGCCTCGCCTACGAGTCGGTTGTGCCAAGTGCCGACAACTTCGACGACAATCTCGTTGTCCCCATCCCGCAGTGCCTTCGTGCAATCCACACTGAACGGCTGTGTCCACACCACGCCCTGGGACACACCGTTGACCCAGACCTCCCCGATCGACCAGAGCCTCCCGAGTTCGAGTTCAACGCGGGAAAGATCCTTCCTCCAGCCAGACGGCAATGATACCGTATGCCTGTATTTCCCGGAACCGGCAAAGTACCGCCACGCCGGATCTGTCTGCCGCGTCCAAGGCTCCACCCGTGAGAGCTCAAGTCGACGCGGAGCAGAGAGCCTGGACGAGAAATCGACGGTCCAGTTCCTTTCAAGCGCCAAGGTCTTCCGCGGAACCGGAGCCACGGAGAAATTGGCATCATCCGTGATACCGGACGTTCCGTTTGCCCGAAAGATCACGAACCCGGATCCACGCGCTGCAAGCGCAAGAGGGACATCCGTTCTGGCATTGCTGGACTCAACCGCGCCAAGCCGACGGATAGTTCCGTTCACTGGGTCCCAGAACTCCGCCCTGCGTCCTGTTCTCCTGAATGAGGCCGCAGCCCTCACAGGTTCGTCGGTTCTGTTGCGGACAAAATAAATGTCATCTGTCCCGTCGCGTCGGTGGATAAAATCAAGTGATCCCGGCGCAATGAAATCTGGCGAGAGTCCAAGTTCCTCCAGCACTTTTCTCTCTGGCACGCCCCAATAGACACGACCCTTGCCCAGTCTGCGGGAGGTCGTTGTCCGACCATCCAAATCGCCCCAGACCCTTGTCGCCATGGTGTTAACTTTGCGATCGCTCTCAGGGAATCCTTGAAGGCCGGTCGCCCGCGTGGGACGCGCGCCTGAAATCACCCCTCCGGCGCGCACCAATGCTGCCAGCTTCTCCAGCACGGGCGGATGAATGGCATCCGTTTGCGGAAGCACAAGCATCGCATAGCTCGTGCCATCCGGCAGGGTGAGCCTGCCATCC
>CAUJJL010000080.1 GCA_963205455.1 Verrucomicrobiota bacterium | reverse complement strand
GTTGTGTGATTGAATCCCCTACTGAGCCTTGCGCAGTGTGATGGTATCGCCGCTGCGCTCGGCACGCACACCGAAACCGGCCTCAAGCAGACGGATAAAACCCTCGACATTGTCGGAGCGAAGCGAGGCGCTCATCTCCGTACGTGCGAGTGCGATGTCGGGTACGACAAGCCGGATCGGAGCATTGTGCCGGTTGAATTCAGTCACGACGCCGAGCAGCGGCGTTTCCGTGAATTCGAGCATCCGCGGCTGCCATGCGAGTATGGCTTCAGCCTGGTCGGGCGTCACGGGCATTGCCTGAGGGACCTGCGCCTGATCGTCCAGGAGGACTCGCGTGCGTTCGCCGGCCGAGAGTTGCAGGGACTGCGGACCTGAACCCGTCGGTTGGTGAACCTGGACCGATCCTTCGGTGACGAGCACATCCACCGCCGTGGAATGCAGCCGGACGTTGAAGACCGTGCCCACTGCGCGCACCGCGACGCCGCCGGCACTTACGATGAACGGCCTTGCGGAGTCCTTTGCCACGGTAAAATGGGCTTCACCGCGCTCGAGCAGGATCCTTCGGTCTACGGGAGAAAAGAGGGCGGTCACCACGGCACCGCGATTCAGTTCGACAACGGAGCCATCCTCAAGCGTGCGCGACGTGATGCTTGCGATTGCGGGGAGTTCCGGCGGGGTGGCCGGTGCATGCGCCCGCTCCGGCCACACCATGAAGGCAATTGCGACGCCTGCGGCGATGGCCAATGGCGCGAGCCAGATCCGGCGTCCAGCAAGCAGTCGAAAGATAGGCCGCGGAGGCGGGGCGAGAAGGTCGCGGTTGGGCTGTGGACTATGCTCCGGCAGCCATTGTCCAAGACGATTGAGACGATCCCAATTCCGTTTGTGACGAGCAAGCGCTGCGCCGTGCTTTCGGTCAGTGGAGAGCCAGAGGAGGAACTCATCCTGCTCGGAAGGCGTCAGCCCACGGTCGGTGCGCAGGACCCAGGATGCGGCCTGTTCTTCGACCCCATCAGCGGCATTGTTCTTGTCGGGGCGCTGGTTCATGGTCGGCGAGTCCCCTCGATGCGTGCAAAATAGTCGCTGAGTTTGCGCAGCGCAATCGTGCCCTGAACTTCCACGGTGTGCTCAGCGATGCCGAGTTCGGCTGCGACGTCCTTCTGGGACATGCCGTAGATTTTCCTCAAGGTGAGGATCTGGCGGCAGCGGGCTGGAAGGGTCTGGATGGCCTTGGTCAAGAGTTCGAGTTCCTGGGCGCGCGCAACGGCCTGAGGCACGTCCACGCTCTCATCAAGGATGTCCCACAATTCCGATTCCGTTAGCGAATCTTCGCGGGCGACCGCGCGATGTCGGAGCTGCATGAGGGCGATATTGCGTGCCGTGACGAAGAGAAAGGCCCGTGGTGAGCGCACCTCCCCCGACGCCCGGGCTTTGAGCACTCGCACAAATGCCTCCTGCACGATGTCGTCGATGTCCGTCTGCGACGCAAATCGGCTCCTCAGCCAGGCACGAAGCATGGGCTCGTGCGGCTGCAATTCCGTCGAGAACCAAAGATGGTCGGGTGAATTTTCCGGAGGCAAGGTATTCAGGCGCGGCCAGGTTGATGGTGCACCTTATCTTGAGATGCCCCAGTCTGCAAAACCTTCTAAAGGAAATCATACCATTCGCCACAACTACCTGCCGCGCATTGAAGGCAAAGGAGAGCCCGTGGGGTCTGAGGAAGTCGGAAGCTGTCCAACGTTCACTGGCCCTCGATCTGCGGAAACTCACAGGAGGCGGGGCTTACAGCCTCAACGGCAAAGTACATGCGTGACGCCTCTGTGGGTTCTCCGGCAGTGGATTGCTGCTTCAGGCAATTGCAGCAGCTCCGTGGCCTGTTGCCTCCTCATTTGAGTCCGAGCAAGCGCTTCACCTCGGCCTCGAGCTTCGGACCGCGGGCATCCATGGTCACGACCTTGCCCGACTGATCGAGGAGGAACATGCGCGGGATACCGCGGATGCCGTACCGGGTCGTGTACGGATTCTTCCAGCCGGTGCCGTCAAAATACTGGGGCCAGGGCATTTTCTTGTCCTTGGTGAAGGCGAGCATTCTGTTCCTTGACGCGTCGAGTCTGACCCGCGCCACCTCGGGCGTGGCGTTTTCCGGCACGCCTGCGTTCTCCAGGGTCATGCCGACAACCTCGAAACCCTTGTCGTGATACTTGTTGTAGACGGCGACGACGTTGGGGATTTCCTCGATGCAGGGGTGGCACCAGGTGGCCCAGAAGTCGATGAGCACGACCTTGCCGCGGAGCTTGGCGAGATCGACCTCGCGGCCGTCGGCGGCAGTGAACTTCCAGTCGAGCGGCTGCTCCTGGGCCCGGTGCAGGGTGAGGCCGACCTCGGCGACCGTTCGCACTTTCTCGCTCGGGGAATCCAGGTAAGCCTGGAGCAGCGGGAAGATGTCGGCCGGGGACTCGACCAGCCGGCGCTGGAGCGAGACGAGACGATCGAAAGCCTGGCCGGTAACTTCCTCCTCGGGGTAGGCGGCGATGAGCCGGTCGACTTCGGCGCGCACCGCTTTGAAATCGACGGGCTTGCGGGATGTCACGGCGGCCCCAGCGGCGGTGAGGTGGCGGAGGGTGGCGCTGAGCAGGTATTTCTTGCGCACTTCCGGCGTCATGTCTGTGGCGGCGGCACATGCGGCGTCGAGCGCGGCGAGCCGTTCCCGCCATTTCTCCTGAGCCTCGCGGTCGTATTCGACCGCGCCGCGCACGACGGTGCCGGGACGCTGCTTGTCGAGCAGGGCGTCGTTGGTGGATTTGACGAACACCCGCGGGCGGGACAGCAGAATCATCGCCGCCTCCCAGCGACGCGGGTCGGCCGGATGATCGGCCATGAGCTTTTCCGCGGCGGCCGCCAGATCGTGGCCGCGTTTCACCGACCAGTGATAACGGGCCGAGCCGGTCGTGAGTTCGGCGGGAACCTTGGCCGCGAGGAGGGCGTTGAGCGCCGCCAGATCGGCCTCCGCGGTCTCCGCGGACAGCAGCGATCCGGTGAGCAGAGCGAGCAGACAGAGGATTTTTTTCATGGTCGGATGCTTAAAAGGCCTTGCGGAACGACAGCGCGTAGCGGCGCATGCGCGCATCGACCGTGGTATTGTCAGGGAGGAAAAGGTAATCGAAGGGTGGCTCGACGTTGAGGAAATTGAAGACTGTGAGACTTGCTTTGAGTCCCTTGAGCGCCTTGCCGTACCAGTTGCTGCGGCGGCTCCTGGCCCAACTTGCCTTGTCGAAATCGTAGCTTAGCTGGCAGTCCCACCGGATGGCGGAGGGTGTGGCCGCGACGGTAGTGCTGGAGCGGTTGGACGCCCGGTAGGTTGCAAGAATGCCCGTGCCCCAGGATCCGCGGTTGAGAAAAGCTGCTCCGCTGACCTGCACCGGCAGACTGTCAGTGCTCACCGTGGCGGATGGAGCTGCACCGGGTGCGGCGACAAAGACGTTCTTCGAGTAGGTCGTGCCGGTGAGATTGACGAGCAGGTCGCCGAACGGTGTCGCGCGGTCAAATTTCAGGCTCAGGTCGCAGCCGGTTACCTCGCTGTACGCGAGATTGACATTGCGGTAGTCGATTCCTGTGACCGGCCCCGGCCAGCCTGCTTGATCTCCGGGCCGATTGGCGCCGCGGGCCACGCGTTCAGGAAAGTAGAGCAGCATCTGCTCAAAGGTAGGGAGAGTGATCCTGTCGATGAACTTGTTGTCGAACCAGTCCGCGGAGAATGACAGGCCCTTAACGGTCGGCACCTCAAGCACGAGGCCGAGGCTGGTGTTCTCGGATCTTTCCGGCCGCAGGTCGGGATTGCCGCCGGAGGTGCGGTTGATGAACGCGGTCTGGGGTTCGTTACCACGCAAGGGATCAACACTGCCGGAAAAGCGGAAGGTGCTGGAGAGCGCCGGCTGGTTGGTCTGAAGCATGGTGGGTACCTTGAAGCCCTCACCGTAGCTGCCGCGAAACAGCAGAAACTTGACCGGACGCCAGGCGACGCCGCCGCGTGGATTGGATGATTTTCCGCCATTGGAGTAGGATTCCTGGCGAAATGAGGCTGAGAGGTTGAGCTGGTTCAGAAGCGACTTCTGTTGCTTGGGTGAGAAGATGGGCACGTTCAGTTCGCCAAAAAAGGCGGTCACGTCCTGGTTCGCCGCGCGAGCCGAGGTGAGATCCGTGGCGGCGCGAATGGGGAAATCGGTATATTCCTCGCGGTACTCGGCACCGACTGCCGCAGCGATCTTGCCTGCAGGCAGCGTCCAGATCGGACCGTCAGCCTGGGCGGAATAGATCCAGCTTTCGGTGATCTCCTCGTCGCGCAGTGGCGTGGTCAGGGCCTCGATCACGCCTGGAGCGTTGGGGTTTGAGACGCTGGTGCTGTCGTAGAAGAGATTTGGCGTCTGTCCCGCGGCTACGGCGGCGGTGAAAAGCGCGGAAGTGAGCGTCGGACCCGCGGGTGCATCGGAGTGCGTGTGGCCTCGCACATTGCTGAGGGATGCGTCGTAGCGCCAGTCGCCCGGAAGCCGTCCGCGTGCGCCGATGACCGCCGAAAACGTCTGGTTCTGCGACGTCCGAACGGGTGCGATGTCGTAGAAATACTTTGATAGCGTGACCGGGATACCGAAGGGATTTCCGGGATAGCCGACCGGGATGGAAATGCTGGCCTGGATGGGTTGCGGAGACAGCTGGTTGCGATTCTTTGCGGCGCGCACCTCCGCATAGGCTTCGATGGACCTGGTGAGTTCGTAGCTCAGGTTCACAAGTCCATTTTGGCGCGTATAGGACGAACTGTATTCCTGGAACTGCGCGAGGTCGCCGGGACCGGGAACGGGGCCGGCGCTTGCATAGTTGGCAATTGTGAGGCCCGTGCCTTGAGTGCCGGAGGGAACAGCGGCCGATGTGGTGGTCAGTCCGGGTAGCGGTACGGTGCCTGTGCGCGACACCCGGCCCGCACCGCCAAAGACAGTGCCGCGCAGATCCTGGCCGCCGTAAGGCCGACGGTCATAGCTCGCTGTGAATGCGCGGTCTCGCAGTGCCATGCTGTTGGCGTCTTCGTAGGAAAGCGTGACCATGCCACGCAACCGACCCTGCGCAAATCCATGCGTGAGGCTGGTTGTGAGCACACCGGCATCGCGATCGAAGGTGTTCTCATAGCCGAGTCGAAGTTCGGTTCCTCGATAGTTTTTCTTTAGGATGACGTTGATTGCGCCACCGATGGCGTCGGCACCGTAGATGGAACTTGCGCCGTCGAGCAGCACCTCAATGCGTTCGATCGCAGCGAGCGGGATTCCGTTGAGGTCATAACTGTCACCACCGCTGGATTGATTATTTTTGGGCACGCGCCGTCCGTCCACCAGCAGAAGAGTGCCGTCGCCGGCAGTGCCACGTAGTGTGGCCGTGGTGCGGCTTGCGGCTCCATTGTTCACATTGTTGTAGAGCGGAACGGGCGCGCCGCCGGGAACCTGGACAAAACTCGAGGGGCGGGTCACAGCCTGTCCGGTCGAGAAGCTGGAGACCTGGGGGATGTAGCGAAAAAGATCGCCGAGCGAGGTCGCGCCGGTGCGCTCGATGTCCTTGCTGTCGAGCGTGAGGACGGGCTGGGCTGTGGCTCCCTGGAGCAGGCCGCGAATACGCGAGCCTGTGACTTCGACGACCTCAAGCATGGGAGCGCTCTGCACGACCCTGTGCTGGCTGCCTGGGCGGTCACCGTCCGATTGTGCCGCCCTTTGGTCGTTTGGGACCTCGGCCCTCTGAACCAGAAGCGCTCCGGTGCTGGCATCCTCGATCACGCGCAAGTCCGTGTCGGCGAGCAGACGGTCGAGTCCTTCGTTCACGGTCATCTCACCCTGAACGGCGTTGGTCCTGATATTGTCCATGCGCCGCGCAGGGAACAGGATTTCGCGTTTCGCCTGTGCTGCGAATTGTTTGAGCGTCTTGCCTGCTTCGCCTGCGGGCAGGTTGAAGCTGAATAGGGCATCTTTTGGCGCGACCTCGGCTCTGGTCCTGCCGGGTGATTGGGCTGCATGACTGATGGATGCAGGCAGTACAAGCAACAGGACGGGCAACACTCGGCGCAAAAGGAGGAGCGGAACGGTGGGCATGAGGTTATGTGGGGTGATACTCATGAGATGCGAGCGACCGGAATATCCTCTATAAACTCTTCAAGAATTTTGCCTGAGGCAAAGGATGAGGATTCTTTCTGAGCGCGGATTTCACGAGTGGACACGTGAAATTGTAACGTCCGGAGGGCGGCGAAGGGCTTCTGAAAGCGGTGAGGATTGGGTGTTGCGACCCCGGGCAGTTTGGGAGCGGCGGGGCTTGGGCTGAGGGTACCTGCAATTCCGCCAGAAACTGGCCTGTGAAACAGACTGGCTGATTTTTGTCGACGGGTGGGCGGGATTGCAGAGCGTTGTGCCTCCCACAACGCTTCAATGACTTCCTCTTCCGGTTCCCAGATTGGCCGCTACGCGTGGATGGTGGTGGTGCTGCTGTTTCCTGTGGCACTGCTCAATTACCTGGATCGCCAGATGCTGGCGACGATGAAGGGGTCGATGGTCGATGACATCCCCAGCATTGCCAACAAGGCGGACTGGGGACTCGTGCTCGGTTGCTTCAAGTGGACCTATGCGGTGCTGAGTCCGTTTGGCGGCTATGTGGCCGATCGATTCAGCAAGCGCTGGGTGATCTGCGGCAGCCTTTTCCTGTGGTCCGCTGTGACCTGGTGGACGGGGCATGTGACGTCGTTCCACGAACTCGTCCTGGTCCGTTCGTTGATGGGCATCAGCGAGGCCTTCTACATTCCCGCGGCGCTGGCGCTGATCACGGAGTATCATTTTGGAAACACCAAGTCGCGGGCCGTGGGCGTCCATCAGGCGGGCATCTACATTGGACAAATTCTCGGCGGCTTTGCGGGCTACATCGCGGCCTCGCCGGATCACGGCTGGCGCTGGGCATTCAGCACCTGTGGCATGATCGGGGTCATTTACGCACTGCCGCTGCTCGCAGCCCTGCGCGATCCGGCGCGACCGGTTGAACAGGCGGCCCAGGCAAACGCTGCGCGCGGCGGTGTGGTGCGCGGCTTGTTGGGTAACCGGAACTTTCTCCTGCTGGTGCTCTATTTCACCCTGCCCGCGATCGCGGGCTGGGTGGTGCGCGACTGGATGCCGGAGATCCTGCGGGAGAAGTTCAATCTCGGTCAGGGCAAAGCGGGAGTCAGCGCAATCCTCTATGTTCAGATTGCGTCAATCATCGGCGTGATCATCGGAGGATCCCTGGCGGATCGCTGGATGAAGAAGTCAAACCGGGGGCGGATCTTCACGAGTGCAATCGGCATGATGATGTTCCTTCCGGCACTCTTCAGCGTTGGGCATGCCACGACCCTGACAGTGGCGATCATCGGCCTGGCGATATTCGGACTCGGATGGGGCTTTTTCGACTGCAACAACATGCCCATCCTCTCGCAAATCGCGCGACCCGAGTGGCGTGCCACCGGCTATGGGATCATGAATCTCGTCAGCATCAGTTGCGGCGGATTTGGCGACTGGGCCTTCGGCGCGTTGCGCGACCGCCATGTTCCGCTCGATCTGATCTTCGGTGCTTTCGCGGGCGTCGCTCTCCTGTCCGTGGTGGTCGTGCTGCTGATCAAGGTGGGTGCTGAATCTGCCAGCAAGGGCTGACCGTGCGTCACCGCGCTGGTGGCAGCACCGATTTTTCCGCTTCGACGAGAGCGTTATAGGCCTCTTCAGGCGATGACGCCGCATCCAGGCGCGCAAGGATGTCGGTCTTCATCAGCAGCACGCAAAGGCGGGCCAGGACATGCAGGTGCAGGCGGTCGTCCTGGCAGCAGATCAATATGAAGAGATGCGTGTGGTGGCCGTCGGGGGCGCTGAAAGGCACGCCCTGGATGGTGCGTCCGAGCACGAGGAATGAACCTTCGTAGCGGTAGGGTTCGTGGTTGCGCGGATGGGGCAGGGCAACTCCACCGGGCAGCGCCGTTGAACAGAGTTTCTCTCTCTCGACGATGCTGGTCAGCAGTTCCCGAGGGTCGAGAAGACGATCAGTTTTTTCTGCGAGCGCCACAATATCGCGCAGGACTGAGGCCGACGTTTTCGATTTGAGGTTTAGATCGATGTAGTCTGGGTGAAGGAGCTCCGGAATAAGCGCAGCCTGGGGAAGCACGTCGCGAGTTCCCCGGGTTGATTTTTCGTGGTAGATGTCGAGGCGTTTCTCGGGAAGCTGAAGGATGCGCTGCGATGCCCAGGCATCGACGGCCGAGCGGCGGAAGATGAGCCGCCCTCCCCGTGTTTCATGGGGAAGATCGGCTTCGCGCATCAGGCGTTCGACGTCGCCGTTGGCGAGGTGAAGGTAGTCACGCAGTTCTTCGAGATTGAAGGTGCGATGCGACATGGCAGCCCATCCTGAGTCATCGGATGCGGAATGCCAATCATGCAATTTCGGCACGCGGTGCGGACTTGTTTGCCAATGCCGCAGCCGAAGCGATCTGATGGAGGAGTGAGAGGATTCCGGTTCCCGTCGTATCGCTGGCTTTACCCGCTGGGCATTCTCGTCTGCATTTTCTTCGCATCCGGAGAGAGCGAGGTCGCTGGCCCCGGTTTTGTCGGCGGAGACAAACTTGCACACTTCTTCGCGTTCGGTGCGGTGGCGACGGGAGCCGTGCGTCTGGTCGACCGGCGCCGGGCCGTTTGGGTCGTCCTCGCGGTTTCACTCTATGGCGCGTCCGACGAGTGGCATCAGAGCTTTACCGCCGGGCGCTCGGTGGAGGTGGCCGATTGGGTTGCCGATACCTTGGGCGCGATGACTGCGGTTTGCGCCTACGTCCTTTGGCCGATGTATCGTCGCATCCTTGAAACTCCCCTGCGGCTCAGGAGAAGAAAGCCGCGCATTGAAAACCCCGCGGCGGACGTTCCATTGTAGCCGGATGACACCTACGGATATCCAGAAACGCATCGCCGCTCTGCGGGCCGAGGTGTCGCGTCACGACGAGCTCTATTATCGCGATGCGCGCAACGAGATTTCCGATTTCGAGTATGATCGTCTGAAGCGGGAGTTGAAGGAACTCGAGAATGCTCACCCGATCGAGGCGGCGGCGCTCGGTGGGGAATCGCCTTCGCAACGGATCGGAGACGACCGCGCGGAAGGCTTTCAGAGGGTGCGGCACGTTGCGCCGATGACAACGCTTGAGAACACCTATGACGAGGCGGAGGTCAGGGAGTTCGATTCGCGTCTGCATCGCCTGCTGAACAGGACTGATCTTGCGTACACGGTTGAGCCGAAGATCGACGGGGCATCCATCAGCCTCACGTATGTGAACGGTCGGTTCACGCGGGCGGTGACACGCGGGGATGGTGAGGAAGGTGATGATGTCACATCGAATGTCGTGCGGATCGCATCGCTTCCCAAAATCCTCGAGAACGGATCTGCCGACGCTCCCGTGCCGGAACTTGTGGAGATTCGTGGGGAAGCGTTTCTCCGATTCGAGGAGTTCAATCGCATCAATCAGCTTCAGGAGGAGGCGGGAGCCGACCGCTATGCGAATCCGCGCAACCTTGCGTCGGGTACGCTCAAGCTGCTGGATCCCGTGCTGGCGGCGCAGCGGAAGCTTGAGATTGTTGTTTACGGATTGGGCGCATGCGAGCCGTCCGTTGTCAAATCACAGTCTGCGTGGCATCAGGCGCTCAAGGCCTGGGGCATGCCTGGACTGGACACCGTATCGCGAGTGGTGGGAATCGACGCCGTCTGGAACGCCATCCGGGAACTTGATTCCAGGCGGGCTTCGCTGCCCTATGCCACGGACGGGGCAGTTGTGAAGCTCGATGAGTTCAGCCTGCAGCGTGAAGTCGGGTATCGGGGGGAGGGCGAACGTGCTCGGAAGCTCTCCCCGCGGTGGGCGTGCGCCTACAAGTTCGCGCCCGAACAGGCCGAAACGCGACTGCGGGAGATTACGATTCAGGTGGGCCGCACGGGTGTGCTCACGCCGGTGGCTGAGCTTGAGCCCGTGGTTCTTGCGGGCACGACGGTCTCGCGTGCCACCTTGCACAATCGCGATGAAATTGTCCGCAAGGACATCCGCGTTGGCGATCATGTTCTCGTTGAAAAAGCGGGCGAAATCATCCCGGCGGTCATTGGTGTGAATCTTGCCCGGCGGACACCGGAATGTGTTCCCTATGTGTTTCCCTCAATGTGTCCCGCGTGTGGTACTCCCGCCGTGCAGGCCGAGGGGGAGGTCGCGTGGCGCTGTCCCAATGAATCCTGTCCTGTGCAGGTGCGGCGCCGCCTGCAACACTTCGCATCCAAGGCCTGTGTCGACATTGATGGCCTCGGCGAGGCCATGGTGGACACCCTGGTTGAGAAAGGTTGGGTGAACCGGATTCCTGATATCTACCGGCTCCGCCGTGACGATCTCCTGAGTCTCGGCAAGAGTGTTGCCAAGTCGACCGACAAGCTCCTTGCGGCGATTGAAAAGAGCAAGACCTCGGAACTGTGGCGATTTATCCACGGACTCGGCATTCCCTATGTCGGAGCGGCGTCCGCCAAGGACCTTGCAGCGCATTTCGGATCGCTGGAAACGCTTGTCGAGTCCAGGTACGCGGACTTTTTGAGTGAGGGAAAGCAGACCGTCATACCCGGGATTGGCGAGACGATGGCGCTGGCCATCCTCGATTTCTTCAACAAGCCCGGAAATCGCGCGCTTGTTTCCGACCTGATTTCCGCAGGCGTGCAACCTGCGTCTCCGGCAGCGCGGGAACCCGCGGGCATCGAGTTGGCAGGGAAGACGTTTGTCCTTACCGGGACTCTGCCGACACTCACTCGCGAGGAGGCGACCGCGCTCATCGAGGCTGCGGGAGGAAAGGTGACCGGCAGCGTGAGCAAGAAGACGAGCTATGTGCTGGCCGGTGAAGAGGCGGGTTCGAAGCTGGAGAAGGCGAAATCGCTGGGCATCCCGATCTTGTCCGAGGCCGAAATCCGAACGCTGCTCGGGCGATAACGAACGGATCTGAACCGCGACGGTGCAGGCGATTGCACCCTGGTGGCAGGTGCGTTGGCCGTGTTTTCCGGCGAATCAGTGAAGGTCCTGCAGGCTCCAGAACGGGACACTTGTCTATCCTGGAGGCCAGCTCATGGATCGGCCGCCAAGAAGGTGGACATGCAGATGCGGCACACTTTCCCCTCCATCAGGTCCGTTGTTGATCACGATCCGGTAGCCTTTTTCCAGGTGGAGTTTCTTGGCGAGGCTTGTGGCAGTGAGCAATAAATGGCCAAGGAGCGACTGGCCTTCGGGTGTCACTTCGGAAATCCGCGGAAATGGCGACTTGGGGATGACGAGGATGTGCACGGGTGCCTGCGGCGCGATGTCGTGGATGGCGATGCATTGCGCATCTTCATGCGCAATTTTTGCCGGGATCTCGCGGTCGATGATCTTCTGGAAAAGAGTCTTGGCCATGGGGAGGTTCTAGCGGTGCATCGCTCTGTTTCGAGACGAAATCGTCTCACGTGGGCGCGCCGAAGGCGCAGCTCATAGAAAGAGAAGATTGAGATTGGCGGTTCTTGGAGTGCGTGCGGCCGCGAGCGAGCGGATGAAGAAAACGGCTTCCTGGTAGTCGCGCTTGCGTCGCGGTGTCTGCCGCCCATTCGCGGGCATGAGCGCGGGGCGAAGGTTTGTGATCAGGAGCGTTGACTCACGGTAGCGTGCGAGCCGCTTGAGTCCGGCCATGATTTCCGCACGGGTGAAGAGGGGTGTTGCGGAGACCAGCGTGGTGGAGGCGTCCCAATGGAAAAATCCATGACCGGGATTCTCACCGAAGAACCTCGCCAGGAGGTCGGCGGCGGCGGCTGTGAAAGCTGCATCGTAGAGCACTGCGGAGCCGGGGTCGGCCTGTGTCTTCATCTCGAGTTCGGCGAGGCTGAAGGCGATCGCATCCTTGATCTGCCTGGCCAGGTAAAGGTCGTGTCCTGTGACATGCGCAAAGAGCGCGTTGATAAAATGCAGACGACGCAAATCGTCGGGCGGAGTGGATCTCACGGCGGTGTAAGGCAGGCGGATTTGTGGGGGCCTGCGTCTCGTCGGAGGAGACGGGTGCCGCCACGCGGATCAGATCAGTCTGCGGATTCCGGAGGTCCACCGGCCTGAGCGCGCTGGTGAAGCAGACTGATCTCATCGACAAACTCGCCCACGTCGCGGAATTCCTTGTACACGCTTGCAAAGCGGACGTAGGCGACCTGGTCGATCTTGCGAAGACGCTGCATGATGCCATCGCCGATAGCCTGGGAAGGGACCTCGCTGTCGAAGCGGGCCTCCATGGCGTCGAGCACATCGTCGATCAGCATGGAAATTTGTTCCGCGTCGATTGGACGCTTGTGACAGGCGGCCCGCACCGCCCGGATCAGCTTGTCGCGGTCGAATTCCTCGCGTCGGCCATCCCGCTTCAGCACCACCATTCCATCACGAACGTGGGTCTCCGTCGTGGTGAAGCGGTGTCCACACTCGAGACATTCGCGTCGGCGGCGGATGGTGGATCCCTCGCGACCGATTCGCGAGTCGATCACCTTGTCTTCAATTGAGGTGCACTTGGGGCAACGCATGATGGTTCTGTGACTGCTGCGTCTCAGGAAAGTTCAAGAAAGTTGCGCAGGAGTCGCATCCCATCCTGGGTTGCGATGCTCTCGGGGTGGAACTGGACCCCCCAGATCGGCTGTTTGCGGTGGCGGAGTCCCATTATTTCGCCCTCGGCGGTCTCGGCCGTGATTTCGAGTTCTGCGGGAAACGTCGACCGCTCGACCAGCAGGGAGTGATAGCGCGTGGCAGGGAATCCCTGCGGCATGCCGCGAAAGACGTCCGTATCCTTGTGGAAAATGGGGGAAGTCTTGCCGTGCATGAGCCTTTCCGCGCGCACCACGCGGCCGCCGTAATAATGGCCGATAGATTGATGACCGAGGCAGACTCCAAGCAGCGGCACCTTGCCGGCAAAGGCCCCGATCATCTCCAGCGAAACACCCGCCTCTGCCGGCGAACACGGCCCCGGCGAAATCAGCACCCGGTCAGGCTTGAGATCCAGCGCCTGCCCGGGGGTGATTTCGTCATTGCGAAATACCTTTTGCTCAACCCCAAGTTGTCCAAAATATTGGACGAGGTTGTAGGTGAACGAATCGTAGTTATCGATGACGAGTAGCACGGCAGTCGCAGATCGATACCATGCACGATAGTGCTGGTCAAGCTGACCGCAGGGAGCGCAAAGGGCGAAACGCAAACGAGTATACGGGAGGAGCAGGCGAGGCGTGCTCAGCGTGATTCGTGCGGTTGCATTTCGGGCTGGGACGCTTTGCCTTGAACTATCCACCGTCCTCTGGCGATTTCCCGGAACCCAGCATGTCGAATTCCCGCGATTCCCGATCTCCCGTTTCACCCTTGCCGCCCGGTTCGGGTGCCGCCGTTGTCGACACGGGCTTCATCCCGGTTCGCGCAAAGCTCCTGGAGGTTGCGGCGTTTCTCGACCGGGTGGAACGGCATGAGGTGGCGGACGATTTTCGGTGCGAAGCCCTGCGGGAAGCTGCGCAGGTCCTCGTGGATGGACGGCCGGAACGGGCGCGTCGCATCCTCGAGAAATTGAGCGATCCGACATCGGAGCCAGACGCGATCTCGTCCGGCAAGGCGGCGCTGGGTGCCTGGCGTCCCGTCCAGAAATAGGGAACAGCCATGCGTTACATTGAACCTCACGGCCACATGGTGAGCCGGACAACGGATGACTACCAGGCGATGGTGGCGGCAGGTTGCGCGGCCGTGTGCGAGCCTGCGTTCTGGGCCGGGTATGATCGCGGGTCGGTGGAAGGGTTTCGCGATTATTTCAGGCAGTTGACGGAGTACGAGCCGGCACGTGCGGCAAAATTCCTGCTGCCGCACTATTCGTGGCTTTGCCTCAATCCCAAGGAATCGGAGGATCTCAAGCTCGCTGCCGATGTGCTGGCGATGATCCCGGAGTTCCTTGGGAAGAAGAACGTACTCGGCATCGGGGAGATCGGCCTGAATCGCAATACGCGCAACGAGTTGAAGGTCCTCGAACTTCACGTTGATCTCGCGGTAAGGCACGACCAGCTCATCCTCGTCCACACGCCTCACCTCGAGGACAAGAAGAAGGGAACTCAGCTCATCGTTGACCTGCTGCGGTCGCACCGAGGCGTGAAGCCAGGACGGGTGATCATCGATCACGTCGAGGAGCACACCATCCGGCAGGTGCTGGATCAGGGATACTGGGCGGGCATCACGCTTTATCCTGATTCGAAATCCTCGCCTCCGCGCGCGGTTGACATGCTTGAAATCTGCGGCCGCGATCGCATCTGGCTGAATTCCGCGTGTGACTGGGGAGTGAGCGACCCGCTTGCCGTTCCCAAGACGGCGCTCGAGATGCGTCGAAGGGGTTACGATGCGGAGTTTGTCGATCAGGTGCTCTATCAGAATCCGCTGCGTTTCCTTGCGCAGTGTCCCAGATTTGTCCTCAGCCAGCCCGCCGGATGAAACTCAATCACGGGCTCCATCTCGCCTACTGCACAAATGTCCACCGCGGCGATTCCTGGGAGGAAACCTGGCGCGCGCTTCGGGAGCATACGCTTGCGGTCAGGCGCAGGGTGGCCGTGGGGCGCAGTTACGCGATCGGCCTGAGGCTCAGTCATCGCGCGGCCAGCGAACTCGCGCAGGGTGACAACCTGAATGCCTTCCGGCGATGGCTGGAGGCGGAGGACTGCTATGTCTTTACGATCAACGGATTTCCCTACGGAAGTTTTCATGGTTCGCGCGTGAAGGAGCAGGTTTACGCGCCCGACTGGTCCACTCCAGAGCGGCTCGCCTACACCACTCTTCTCTTCGAACTCCTCGTGCAGCTCATCCCGAAGGGGGCATCGGGCAGTGTCAGTTCGGTTCCCGGATCCTTCAAGCCGTGGATCGTGCTCGATGCGGAAAGAAGGGCGGCCATCTTCAAGAACCTTACGGTTGCAGGAAGGTCCATTGCCGATCTGGCGGATCGATCGGGATGCGACCTGCATCTCGGCCTCGAGCCGGAACCTTGTTGCCAGTTTGAGACGTCGTTAGAGACGGTAAAATTCTTTGATGCGTGGAGGGCATCGGACGCCGTGGTTGACGCAGAAAATCTTCTGCAACGGGTCGGTGTGAACTACGATTGCTGCCACCTTGCGGTCGAGTACGAGAATGCGCGCCCGGCGCTTGATCGCCTGCGCGCGGCGGGACTTCGGCTGAGCAAACTGCACATCAGCTCGGCGCTGAAACTGATACCGGACGCGGCCGGTCTCGCAGCCGTGGCAAAGTTCGATGAGCCGGTTTATTTTCATCAGGTCGTGGTGAATGACACACGGACCAAACGCATCCGACGCTTTGTGGACCTGCGCTATGCCCTGGTGGATGCGGAGGGACGCCTGCCCGATGAGGAATGGCGGGTCCATTTCCATCTGCCCCTGCATGCGGCTCCGGGTAGTCCATTCATGGATACGCGTGACCACGTGCTTGAAGCCTTCGACTGGATGGCGGAGAATCCCGGAGTGATCGGGCATGCCGAGATGGAAACGTACACGTGGGAAGTTTTGCCTGCTGCATTGCGGATCGGGATTGAGGAGCAACTGGTGCGCGAATATGCGTGGACCCTTCGTTGCCTCGCCAGCCGGGGACTGGCGGATGAGTCTCTTGCTGCCGCTGTGGAAGGGGCGTGCCGATTCTGATGACCCTGGCGGAGAATCCCGCTCGAAGTCCGTTTGGAATCTGGCTCGATCTTTCGCGCGCGGGCAATTTCCCGTCGGTCTGGAGCAATGCACTCGCGGCGCTGGTACTTTCATCACCGTCGACCGGCGATTTGCCGTCGCCTGGGACGATTGGGCTCGTGTTCCTCGCGGGCAGCCTGGCCTATGCAGGCGGCACCACGCTGAACGATGTCGCGGATGTCGCGTTTGACGCGATCCATCGTCCGGATCGCGCGATTCCGCGAGGCTGGGTAGCACGGCGGACTGCCGCCTTGCTTGGAATCGGACAGCTTCTCGCCGGGCTTGGACTTCTGATGTTTGCGGGAGCGGACCCCTTGGCGTTGCTTGGGCTAGGCGGCGTCATTGTCGCGTATGACTGGCTCCACAAACGCTGGGCGGGCTCGGTTGCGCTGATGGCAGGGTGCCGGATCATGCTGGCAGTATCAATCGCAACGCTGCCGGGGCAGCTCATGCGAATGCCCTTCCTCCTTTGGCTGGCTGGTCTGTTCCTCTACATTGTGGTCCTGAGTGTGTTGGCGCGGCGAGAATACCTGCCCGGCGCTCCATCGGAGAAGCTGGGTAGGGTGGTCCGGCGCCTGCTTGCTTTCATACCGCTGGTCGACGCCCTTGCGCTGTGTGTCATTTCTGCCTGGATACCGGCCGCGTGCTGTCTGCTGGCCGTGCCGCTAGGCCGATGGGCGCAGCGTCTTGCTGCGTCGGGTTGATCGCTGGGTGGGCCGTGGAGGTGGGAATGAGGCCTTGCTGTCCGCGGGCGGATGTGGACTAAATTTCACTTCACGCATGGCATCGTCGTTGAAATCCGTTTCGCATCCCATCCTTGTGCAGCAGGAGCACAAACTGATCTTTGCGCGGGATGTTTTTGATCCGACAAGTGACGTTCTGGAGAGTGTGCTGACTCCGAAGGAGCCGGGCGAGCAGGTGCGCGCGGTTGTCTTTTGGGATCGCGGCCTCGAGAAGGCGTTTCCCGGATATGGGACGCGCATCTCCGCGTGGTTCTCCGCGCATGCTGAAAGCATTCACCTCGCCGCCGCTCCGGTGGGACTCGAGGGCGGCGAACGGGTCAAGAATGACTTTACCCAGCTTGAGCGCATCTGGCGCGTGATAGAGTCGGCGGGTCTGTGCCGGCATTCCTACGTCGTGGTGGTGGGCGGTGGAGCGGTGCTTGACCTGGTGGGGTTTGCCGCAGCCACGGCGCATCGAGGAATACCGCTGATCCGTCTTCCCAGCACCAGTCTCAGCCAGGGGGATGGTGGCGTCGGCGTGAAGAATGGCGTGAACTATTTCGGAAAGAAGAACTGGCTCGGCTCTTTCGGTGTGCCTCATGCGGTGATCAATGATCTGTCCCTGCTTCAGGGGCTGCCGGTGCGTGAGCGAAGGGCAGGCCTGGTCGAGGCGGTGAAGGTCGCGCTCATCCGTGACGCCGCATTCTTCGAGTCCATCGCGGCGCAGGCGAAGGAACTTGCCGCGTTTCAGAACGATGCCTTTGAGCGCGTCATCTGCGAGAGCGCGCGGCAGCACATCGAGCATATCGCCACGGCGGGGGATCCATTCGAGCGGGGATCCGCGCGTCCTCTCGATTTTGGTCATTGGTCTGCGCACAAGCTGGAACAGCTATCCCAGTTCGAACTTTCGCACGGAGAGGCCGTGGCTGTGGGAATGGCCATGGATATCATCTATGCGCGACGCACGGGACTTCTTGGTCGCGAGGATTCCGAACGCGTGCTCGGACTCATGAAAGAACTCGGCTTTGGACTCTATTCACCCCTCCTTGAATTGCGCGGGCGTTCGGGTGCCCGCCTGGTGCTCGACGGGCTGGAGGAGTTTCGCGAGCATCTGGGTGGACGACTATCCATCCCGATGATTCGCGCGCCCGGGCAGCGCCTTGAGGTGCATGAGATGGATACGAAATGCGTCGAGGCATCCATCGATGAGTTGAAGACGCGCCATGGCTGAGCGCACTGCAGTACTCAATATCGTCGGACTCACCTCACGCATCCTCGGCGAGGACACTCCCAATCTGTCGGCTGCGGCGAAGCGAGGCGGTGTGGTTCGCATCAGGCCGGTGCTCCCCGCCGTGACCTGCACGGCCCAGAGCACCTACCTGACCGGCCTTTCACCGTCGGGGCATGGATGTGTGGCCAACGGCTGGTACGATCGCGAACTTGAAGAACATCAATTCTGGAAGCAGTCGAATCACCTTGTTCGGGGGCGCAAGCTGTGGGAGACCCTGCGAGACAGACGCCCCGGATTCACCTGCGCGAAACTTTTCTGGTGGTACAACATGTACTCGAGTGCGGACTGGTCGATTACACCGCGTCCGCTCTACCCGGCCGATGGGCGGAAGGTTTTCGACATCTACACGCAACCTATGGGTTTGCGGGAGGAGATAAAATCGGATCTTGGGGAATTTCCGTTTCCCTCATTTTGGGGTCCCCGTGCGGGCATCGCCTCGTCCGAATGGATCGCGCGCTCCGCGGAGTGGATCGAGGAACGCCACCGCCCGGATCTGTCGCTGGTCTACCTTCCTCATCTGGATTACAACCTCCAGCGTCTTGGACCGGATGATCCGAAACTGCGCGAGGATGTGAGGGCAATCGATCGTGTTGCGGGCGTGCTCATTGACGGATTTTCCAGGCGAAGCGTGAGGACGGTTGTGCTCTCCGAGTATGGGATCACCACGGTGAGGCGATCGATTTCCCTCAACCGGGTTTTTCGCGTGAAAGGCTGGATCACGATCAAGGAGGAACTTGGGCGTGAACTTCTGGATTGTGGGGCGAGCCAGGTTTTCGCGATCGCGGATCATCAGGTCGCTCACGTCTACGTGAAGGAAGCGGCCATGATCGCAACGGTGAAGGCGGAGATGGAGAGGATCGAGGGAGTTGCCCGTGTGCTCGATGCGGATGCGCAGCGCCGTGAAGGGATCGATCATGAGCGCTCGGGCGACCTCGTTGCCTATGCGTCGGAGGATGCCTGGTTCAACTACTACTATTGGAATGATGATTCCAAGGCACCGGACTTCGCCCGCTGTGTTGATATTCACCGCAAGTACGGATATGATCCGGTGGAGCTGTTTGTGAATCCATCGATCGCGTTTCCGAAAGCGCGCGTGGCTCTCAAGCTCCTGAGAAAGGCGCTGGGCTTTCGCATGCTGATGGACCTGATTCCACTGGATCCCTCCCTTGTCCGAGGATCGCACGGAACGTGTCCCGCAGACACGCGCGAGTGGCCGATTCTGATCGGAACGGGCGGAGGCGAGAGCGATGAGCCCATCTCCGCCACGCAGGTGCATGACCGGCTGCTGGACGCCTGCCTTCGGCGCGTGTAGCCGTTGTTCCGAGGTCAGGAAGAAGGCGCGTTCAATGGAGAGGCGATCTTCAGGAAAGGGAGAGAGTAGAATCGAACGACAGGCTTTTCCCAAAGTGAAAGGTCGCCCGCGCTGTCGAGCTCGATCCTCAGGTCCGTGATGGTCGATCGATCGCGCCCCTGCATCATAGCGGCGAAATCCAGGTGGGTTTCAATGAACGGCCGGACAACGAATCCGCTTGAGCACTGGGTTGAGATGAGCCGGAACCGCTCCTCATTCCGGTCGGCCTTCGTCACTACCATCTGCGGCTGGTAGGCGTGATAGAGCAGGGCGTTGAGACGCCCGAACCAGGTGGGCGTGAGATCCACCTCCATCCACACAGCATGGCCGTCTGCCGGTGGCACTTTGAACGTCTCCCCAAAGGCGGGGTGTGAGACGCCAATCAGGATCTTCTCTTCGATGGCGTTCTTGGAAGGTGCGTCCGATGCCTTGCGGCGAAGCAGCGCATGTGAAGGGGTGATGTCTGCGACGTCGTAGTGGCGGGCGATCTCCAGCAGCGCCAGCGAGTCCTCCTGGCCGGGATACCGCTTGTCGATCGCTTTCAACCGGAGGGCCACAAACTCGGGCGCGCTAGCTGAGGTGTAGAAGGCGGCGTTCTTTTCGAGAAGCGCGCGGGTGTAAGCTGTGTAGCTCTGGAAGATCGGACGCGGTTGGTGCTTGATGTGATTCAGGAGCAGAATGCCCTGTTCATAGGTGAACAAGTCCGTGCTGGACGATCCCACGTTTGCGGCAAGTTTGGGTTCGGCAGACTCCCTGGCAGCCAAAGCCCAGGCGTTTGTGAAACGATTCGCCCACGCATCAAGGTGCGTCAGTTCATGGGGAAAGCGCGTAATGCGTTTCCATGCGGTCCGCGGGCCATAGGTCGCAAGGAAAGGGCTGGTCAGAGCGATGCCTGTGAGGCAGGCCGCCATGGAGAGATCGTTCCGCCATGCCTGTACTTGCGGTGAAACGACCATCGTGAGGATCACGCCGAAATACAGGCAGAAAAAATAGAAACCAAAGACGTGGTCGTCGGCGCGCGTGAAGCCCTGCTTCCAGGCAATGAACCACTGGGTGAGAGCAAGCGCGACCATCCCGGCGCGAAGGGCCCGCGAACCACCGGAGCGATACAGTGCGATTGTCAGCAGGGCACAGTGGACAATCACCCATGCTGCGACAGCCGCGACCGCGCCCGAAGGCTCGACCGCCATCGCCCAACTGTAACCCCGGCTGATTTCAAGGCTCAGCCGGATGTATTCCGGAAGATCGGAGATCCGCTGCCGGGCGGCGAGCCACGCTGTGAGAAAGATGGCGGCGTATCCGAAAATCAGTGACATCACGACGCGCCAGCGTTTTTCCCAGGCGTGCGTGGCGCATGAAATCACCAGGCAGCATAGCGCCTGCATGAGAAACACGAATTTGAAGTGCGAGAGGACACCGAGCCACAGCAGAGCGATCAACCTCTTCCACCAGGGGACATCGGCAGGGAGCAACCACACAAGGCCAAGGAATGCGACCGTGACCGATGCGGTGTTGTCAAAGAAAGGCGCGCCGATGACAAGAAGCCCAAGCAGCAGCCATCGCCGTGTCCCTCCGAATCCCGAGGTTGCCCCCACGAGCGTAAGCGCCAGCAGCAGTTTGCCGATGATCTCCCAGCGGAATTTGATTCCTAGCGCCTCAGCCTGGTAGCCGCTCAGACTCAGGAAACCCCAAGGGCCGTAGGTGAAGGCGATGTCCGAGCCGAAGTGGCGCTTCTGCAGATGAGCGTCGACCAGGACGGCGTGCCATGACTCCAGCCCGGCGACCGGGGGGCCGGGAAGGTGGATGCCTGCCAGCCAGAGCGCGGCCGTCGTCAGGACGAACAAGGGGATTTGTGCGCTGGTAAGTCCCGTCGGGAGTCCGGCGAAGGGGCGTTGCATTCGCCGTCCATGCGAATCAGAGCGGAGAGAAAGGCGAGAACGAATGCGACCCTCAAGCGTTGGGTTGCCAGCGACGGCGGCCTGCTGTTCGGTGGAAACGATGCCGACCAGCCCCCACTTTCAACTGCTTGCCATGGACCCTGCCAGTGCCGCGCGCCGCGGTCGGTTGCAAACCCGGCATGGGATTGTGGAGACGCCGATCTTCATGCCGGTGGGTACCCAGGGAACGGTGAAAGCCGTCACCCCGGCCCACCTGCACGAGATTGGAGCACAGATCATCCTGGGAAACACGTATCATCTGAATTTGCGGCCCGGCAGCGATCTCGTGCGTGACCTCGGCGGACTTCACACCTTCATGGGGTGGGATCGTCCCATTCTCACGGACAGCGGGGGATTCCAGGTTTTTTCCCTGGCGAAACTGCGGGAGATTCGTGACGACGGGATTGCATTCCAGTCCCACATCGATGGAGCGCGACTTTTCCTGGGCCCGAAGGAAGTGATGGAAATCCAGGGCAACCTCGGCAGCGATATTGCGATGGTGATCGATGAGTGTCCACCCTGGCCCTGTGAGAAGGACGCCTGCGCCGCGGCGGTTGCGCGCAGCCATCGCTGGGCTGAGCAATGCCGTCAGATCGCCGTCGAAAGCGGGTTCCTGTCCGCAGGGCATCATGTTTTTGCGATCGTCCAGGGATCCACCTTTGACGACCTCAGACGGGAGGCGGCGGAGTCGCTGTCCGAACTCGATTTTCCCGGTTACGCAGTCGGTGGGGTGAGCGTCGGTGAACCTGAGCCTGAAATGCTGAAGCAGGTCGGTGCGACAACGCCATACCTGCCGGTAAATAAGCCGCGGTACACGATGGGCCTGGGAACGCCGCCGCAGTTGCTCAAGATGGTGGCGCTGGGAGTTGACATGTTCGACTGCGTGATGCCGACGCGGGTGGCGCGGAACGGGCTCGTTTTTACGCCCGATGGCCCCATGAACATCCGCAATGAACGTTTCCGCAGGGATCCGCGGCCGCTTGTTGAAGGACTCGACAACTATACGCGTCGCTTCTCACGCGCCTACCTGCGCCACCTCCAGATGTCCGGTGAAATGCTGGCGGGAACGCTGCTCACGATCCACAACCTGCACTTCTATCTCGATCTGATGACCCAAGCCCGCGCGCACCTCGAAGCGGGCGACTTCACGCCCTGGAGCCGCGCTTGGATTGAGCGGTATGAAGCCGGGGCGTCGGGTCGCTCCGGCTAGCGGACCAGATAGACTTCGAGGAGAACCACGCCGGTGTGGCCGGTGGGTCCGGTGATCACGGCGGTGTAGCCGCCGGGCTCGAGGGTGGTGAGGATGGCGGCGTCCTTGCTGGTGGGGTCCGTCAGGGCAAAGGCACCGACACTAAGGAATGCTTCGCTCAAGGTCGTTGAACCGCTCCAGTTGTCGTTCTGTGAAACGAGCACGCCCTTTGTAGAACGGAGTTCGAGCCTTGGGTCCTGGAAGAATTCGGTGATGCCCAGATTGCTCAGCCCAGGCCCGATCGCCCGCACGAGGACGGTGCGACTGGTGGAGCCGCTCAGCGTGAATCCGCCAATCAGGTTGTCATTCGCTCGCACCAGAGTGCGTGCAGAGAGATTGACAAGGCTGCCAACAGAGTCGGGCCCTTCGTAGAGTTCGATGAGGGCCATGCCGCTTGTGTCGCCGATCCCGTTGATATGAAGCGTGTTTCCGCCTGTTATGAACGGACTGGTGAGCACAGCATCCTTGCTGCCCACAGGCAGGGGAAATCCTCCGACCGCACTTCCGTCGAACTGCGTCCAATCATTGTTCGCTCCAAGGAGATTGGCGTTCGTGCCTGGAAGCGGAACATTGAAGAGCTTGATCTCGGGATCCAGAAGGACATTGGAAACACCAAAATTGGCGAGCGTCGGTCCAATGCCCCGCATCACTAGGTTTACGGTGCCACCCTCGGCCGCAAATCCGGCAATCAGTGTCTCCTCCCCATTTCCGGCGAATGAGCGCACGGAAAGATTGCTCAGGCGGCTCTTGGCGGCGCTGTCGTTGACGACGGTCAGACCGGCGAGCGCGCTGGTGACGGTTCCAACGGTGTTACTGACGACAACCGAATAGTTACCGGCATCCTGCTGGTCGACGCCACGGATGAAAAGCACAGGAGATGTGGCACCGCTGATCGGCGTGCCGTCGTGCTGCCATTGATAGCTTAAGCCTGCACCAACAGCCTCGACGTCGAACAACACGGCGTCGCCGGAAGCAATGGTCTGGCTTCGCGGCGGACGGGCGATGGAAAGTTCGGAATTCGTTTCCACATCGAATTCGGCGGTGACGGTGTCGCCGGCCACCTCGGAGGCCGTGACGGTTACCCTGGTCGTGCCGTTGACGACACCAGGTTGGATGTTGAGCGTGGAGCCCGTGAGGGATACCTGCGCAACTTCAGGATTGGTGGATTGAGCCGTAAAGTTGAGGACGCTTGTCTCGGTGCCGGTTGCGTAGAGCGGTACCTCCGTGATTGAGTGGATGATGATGAGATTTTTTTCAGTCAGGATGTTCGGGACCTTGTCACGCAGCGGAATGGTCTGGAAAGCAGTCGTGTTCGCGGCGCCATCCACCATGTTGTAGACAGGCAGCATTCCGACTTGTTTAAGAGCGACACCTCCGCTACCCACGACGCGGCCGTACACGGTGTAGCGAAGGTCCTGGTTCGTGGTGCTCTGACCTGGGAAGTAGGTGTTCGTATTGTCGACCAGGTTGAAGAAGAACTGGGAAGTAGCGGAGTTGGGGTCACTGGTGCGCGCCGCAGCGAGTGTGTAGAGCTCGTGTGTCAGCGTGCCCTCCAGGCCGATGGGATCGTAGTGCTCGACTGCGGTGGAGTAGGGCAGCCTGAAGCCGCCGGACTGGGCAATGGAGGCGACGGTCGAAGTGGTGCCGCCGGCGGTGCGATGGAAAAAGAGGTTGGTGTAGCGTCCGTCGTGTACGTACTTCAGGAAATTCTCGACATGTTTTGGAGCCCTGCCGCCGCGAAGGATCACGTTGAACTTGCCGTAGACCGTATCGAACTGGACGAACTTGTCGCCGGTCTCGTTTTGTATCGTGAAATGATTTCTCAGGTCGATGGGCACGGAGGCGCCACCTGGAGGCACAACCTGCTTGGCGAGGACCGCTGTGGTCTTTGGGCGGGCAATGGTATCGGTTTGTGCGCTCAGTGAAGCGGCACTGAGAAGCGCGAGGATGAGAGCGAGTCGGCTCAGCAATGACGACATGACAGGAGGTGCAGGTTAGAATTCTCGCTTCAGGGACAGGTAGTAGCTGGCACGCCGCAATTCACCGTTGCCGCTCAGGAGAAGATCCGCGGGACCTGATGCGTCAAAAATGGGGTCGGCACCGAACATGTTGCGAACGCCAAACAGCAGTTCGGTCTTGTCGAGGAATCCCATGGCTCCGCGGGACTGGGTGGAGAAGCGGTAGCGAACGAACGCGTCGTGATAGGTCCGCGCGGACATCGCCTGGTAGTTGATGTCGGGCAATTGGGTTGGAGTGATGCCCGAGGATTCCAGGCCCTTGTAGCGGCTGTGGAACCTGACAGACCAGCCCGCGCTCAGCGGACCACGGGTCCACACGAGTGAGGCGCTTGCCTTGTCGCGGAACGGCCCCGAGTAGAGTGGCGCGTTCACGAGATCGGTGAATTGTCCGCCGGGTACGAGCTGCTGCTCGTACTTGGAATTCAGCGTGTACATGGCCGAGAGATCAAAGGTGCCTATGCTGGCAAAGTCCTTCTTGTATCCGATCGAGAGATCCCAGGCCTTGAGGTTTGCCGCGTAGAGTGTGATTGCTGAGGCATCAATCTTTGTGATTTTTCCAACGGAAAATTCGTCACCCTCCGCGACGGTTTCACGGAAAATGCGGCCGGGGATGGCGTCCTCGTAGGCCAGCAGTGTGGAGGTATCCAGGATGTCGATCACGTCTTCGCGTCGTGAGTCCGTCAGGTCCAGGGAGATCCTGAAACCTGGAACGACTCCGGGGGTGTAGACGATGCCGGCGGAGACTGTGTCGGAGTGTTCCGGATTCACCTCAGAGTTGCCGCCGGTGGTGATGCTCGTGTCGTAGGTGGAGCTGCCGCGTTTCGGATCGGTGATGCTGCCATTGACGGTCAGTTGGGGGAGCAGCAGATAGTCCGCTGTCGGGACGTAGCCGGTGGAATAGGAGCCGCGCAGCATCAGGTCGTTTACCGGCTTGTAGCGAACGCTGACGACCGGATTCAGGGACGTGTAATTGCTCTTGGCCTTTTCCAGTTCGAGTTTGGCGGTGAGGTCCGTGACGGATTGGGATCCGTTGGATTTCAGAACCGTGGAATCGACCTTCTGTTTGTCGCGGCTGCCTGATGCCACCACCTCAAGCAGGCGCAGGCCGGGCAGATTTCTCTGTTCATCAAAGATCGGGATCGTGAGTTCGCCGAATACGCCGAAAGACGAAGTTGTCGTGGGCAGGATTCCCGACTGGGTGGTTCCGTCATAGATCCGGAACGTGTCGCGAATGACCTTCTGGGCCTTGTAGCCTGCGCTGATTTCGGGCGTGATTGCAAAAACCGTCGGCAGCTTTCCTTCGATCCGCGCGGTCGATGCGAGTTTCTCGATGTTGCCGCGTCCCGTGCGGGCTTCGATGTGATCCGCAAGCAGGTCCGAATTGATGATCGAAGAATCGAAGACATTGATTGTGCCGTTGTGGATGGCGGTCTGGAAGGCGGAGCTGCTTGCTGACTCGGAGATGTCCTGCGAGCGATGCATTCCGTAGGAGTACTCGATCCTCGCCTTCCAATCCTGGGGAAGGCTGAAGAGCGCGCCCAACGTGGCGGACTGGTGTTCCCGCGTGCTCTTGTTTGACCCGGTGGCGGCATACGGAAAACGAACGCGTACTTCCTGGCCGAAGGGATTTGTCGGCACTCCGACGGGAACCGTCACGTATTGATTCGAACTCAGGATACCCATCGCCTGATTGCGCGCGCTCCGTTCATAGGAGAGATCGAGGTATGCCTCTGCATAGGAGTTGACGGCGTGCCGAACTTCCGTGCGGACATATTGCGTGCTGGGGCGACGGTTGAGCAGGAGGCGACGGCCGAGGTAGGCCTGGGCGGTATCGGGCGACTCGGAGTCGAACTTGCCTGCATTGTCGATGAGCGGCTGAGGCCCGTCCTGTTCGAGTCCGTGAAAGTTTGCCGGAATAAAAACAAACGAGCTGCTGAGTGTGTCTCCCGTCTTCAGCACGAGATTGGATCCGTCCGTGGTGTCGACGCGGGGAGTGGTGCCGAACAGGATTTCGGTTCCATTGAGCAGGCCGGGTGTGCCTGTTGTGGCGCGAGTCGTGTAGTCTCGCACCAGATCATAGCGGTCCTGAACGGCGAGGGAATTCGAGTTGGTCGCCCCAGCGAAGACCATCAGACGCGTCCGGTTGTCGTTGAAGGAGGTACCGTAGCGGAGTTCGGCCTTCTTGTTTGCGCTGTCGGTATCGAAGGAATTCTCGTAGCCGAGGGTGATTTCGCCCCCGGAATAGTCGCGCTTGGTCACGACATTGATGGCGCCGCCGATTGATCCGCCGCCTGCGGCCACGGGCGCGGACTGGGGGATGACTTCGATGCGTTGGATCGAACTGAGCGGCAGGAGGGCGAGTCGCGATGTCCGGTAGTTCATGCCGGGCATCGTGTTGGGTACGTTGGCGACATCAGGCTGTTCGCGTCCGTTGACAAGCAGCTTCGTGTAGGCGCTGCCCATGCCGCGCATGCCGACATCACCGCTGAGATTGGCCCCGTTCGAAGAGGGCAGGCGTTCGGCCAGGAAATCACCCACCGTGAGGGCGCCAGATTGCTCGACGGTCTTGCCGTCAAAGACGACATAGGGCGTCGCGTCATCGGCGGTTCGCGGGCGATCGATGCTGGCATCCGCGACCGGCAGGGAGGGAGGTGGCGGAGGCGGAAGTTCGGGGGGAAGGTCGGTGACCCTTATGATGGGCTTCTTGGCCTCTGCTTCCGCCCGGGCCACCATCTGGGGAGACATGATTTGGTAACTGCGCGTGCGTAGCGGGTGGCGCTGCACGGTGTAGGGCGTGTTCTTGAGAATGGCTGCAAGGGCCTGCTCGGTCGTGAGCTTGCCCGAAACCTTGGGGGCCTGGAGGCCTTTGAGTTCGTCGTAGGAAAACAGGATCTCCACCTCGCCTTGACGTGCCAGGATCATGAGGGCCAGCGGCATGGGCTGGGATGCCACATTGAAAGGGACAGTCTTTGCCTTGGCGGCATGAAGGCTGGCCGCGGAGCAGAGGAGCAGACATGCCGCACTGGCGATGACCCGGGCAAACCTGGATGAGTGGGCAAGGATGCGCATTGAAAGGCAGTAGTCTGCCTGCGACGGTCCATTCGCGCTCGGGCTGGGCAAGGTACGGAAAATCATTTAGCGAAACGTGGGAACATGATGGGCTCCCCCCTGCGCGGGAAGAGGAAATCGAGCGCGGCAGGAAGTGGGCAGATCCCAAGACTCCGGATCGCGTGCTTTGTTTCAGTCATGGAAGGATCAATGCTCACAAAGGCGCGGGCAGGTGTGAAGCACGAATATCCAGCGCATTCCTGCCGCAATGCCTGGATAGACAACCGCGAGGATCCGTTTGTAACTGGCTTGATAGCATGATTTTACATCAGGTGGCAGCCATGGGTTCCTGAGGATCAATGTTTGAAGGGATTTGAGGTGTTCGATCGGGATTGTGGCGATTTTCCGCCTCGTACCATCTCCAACTGCCAATTTCCTGCAGACAGGGATCGATTGTGGTGCATCGCTGGTGGAATTACAGGCGAGGGTGGACTGGTCGGCGTCAGAAAGTAGCGCAGGCCTTCCAGGTTTGCGCGGATTGAGATCGGGAACTGGAAACCCCCGAGCTTCCGAACCGGGCATGACGAAGCATGCCCCTCCCGGTACCACGGTCTGAATACCGGTATCAGGTCTGACTATAAGAGCCACGATATGACATGAACTGAGTCAGCGACAGAGTCCCACCCACCGTAGAATCACGCATGCGTTGTGCGTCCGGATGCGTGAGAAGACTTAGGGAACGTTTCTCCGAAACATGGGTGAACGGGTCCATGGTGCCCGCATCCAAAACCGGATAGAGTGGTGGCATCGAAACGCCCGTTCCCGTTCAAACCTTCAATCCACTCCCCCCATGCTCTCCATCGCCCTTATGACCATTGCCACGTTTGCTCTCAGCGGCCTTGTTGTGGTGCTCGCTGCAAGACGTGCGCCCGTTGGCTATCAGGATGCGGATGGGTTTTCATTTGGGAAGGAGCGTGCCGCTACGCGGCACATGGGAGTGAAGCGTCAGCATTCCGGTCGCGCGGAGTCATCCGCACATGTCGGTTCGCTTGCACGCCATCAGCCGCACGAAATGACTTTGGTTATGTAAGCCGTGTTCCAGGGGTGTGTGCCAACCCGGCGGAAACGCCGGGTTTTTTTGCGTGTGTACCCGGGCGGGATGTTCTCGTTGTCTTGCCCAAGCGACCCTTGCCACGGCGCCCTCGCTTCGTTGAAGGCGAGAGTGACTCCGTCTGGTATCAGGCCTTTGGATACTCGTAGCCCTTTCGGTAGTCGCGACGGAGGAGCTTGTCGGCGGCTGGATCACCGATGAACTTCTCGCGGACGCCATCCCACTGAAGACTGCGACCCAGCTTCATTGAGATCATGGGGAGAAGGGACAGATTGGTTGAAAAATGGATGTCCTCGATGTCGCAGGCAGGTCGGGTTCCCGTGCGGATCGCTTTCAGGAGGTCGGCCCAGAGCTCGCGGATGTTGTGGAAATCCGGTGCGTTCAGGTGGGCCTGCTCCGTGATGGGAGCGTCCTTTGAATTGACGGGATAAAAAGTCCAGCCCTCGCGCCAGCCGAGGTGCAGGATGCCCTTTGTCCCGAAGAAATAGCAGCCGATGCCCTCGCCCTTGCTGACATTGTTACCGGCGAAACGACGGTTTTCCCACTGGACGTCGAAGCGGCTGAAGCGGTAGGTCGCGAGTTGGTGGTCGGGGGCGTTGCTGGTTTGTTCCTTTGCAGTGAGAACAGGATCGCCTGCAATCGGCCGACTGCCCGTGGAGTAGATGTAGCTCGGGTATTTTTCTTCCATGATCCAGAGCACCTGGTCGAACCAGTGCACGCCCCAGTCGGCTATCGTGCCGTTGGCGTACTCCAGGTAGTTTCGAAATCCGCGCGGGTGTATGCCTCGGATGCCATTGCCCTCCTTTGGGTTTCGCGGGTCGCCGCCATTGAACGGCCGCAGTGGCGCGGGCCCGCACCACAGGTCCCAGTCGAGCTCCTTGGGAACGTTCAGGTTGGGAAGCGGAATTTCGCGTCCTCCGCCCTGTGCGACAAAGCAGCGGACCATGCCGATTTCCCCGGCCTTGCCCGAGCGGATGAATTCACGGGCGCTGATGTTGTGGGGCGAGACGCGGCGATGGGTGCCGACCTGGACAACCCGACCCGCGGCGCGGGCGGCGTTCACCATGGCGCGTCCCTCCATGACAGTGTGGCCGATGGGTTTTTCGACATACACGTGGGCGCCTGCGCGGACTGCGGCGATCATGGGCAGCGCATGCCAGTGATCCGGTGTGGCGACGATGGCGATGTCCGCCCTGCTCCTGTCGAGAAGTTCGCGGTAGTCCCTAAAGGTTTTCGGCGCCTCACCCGTTCCCTCTGCGACGTGTTTGAGTGTGATCTCGAGCTGACGGGCATCGACGTCGCACAGTCCCACGATTTCGCATGCGCCGCTTGCCATCGCTTCCTTCAGGATGTTGTTGCCCCACCAGCCGCACCCGATCAGCACGGTCCGGAATTTTTGTCCGCCGGGCGAGTCGGCGGATCGCATGACCCGGGGCAGGGAGGCGAGGGCGGTGGCGGCGGCTGTGGATTTCAGGAAATGGCGTCGTTGCATGGGAGTCATCAATGAGGGGAAATGACCGGCGTTTGTGTTGCGGCAAATGGGGAGAGGGTCCGTACGATGACAGGTGAGCGGGCGGCTGACGATCCGGGAATTGGGGCGGAGAAATTTAGCAGATGCGACGTCCGTTGTCCTGAGCGGATGGATGAAAGCCTATTGATCCCGGTTCACCGGCAGAAAACCGAACGCCGTGAACACGGCGCGGGCCTCGGCGCTGGTGAGATGGGTGATCCATGCCTTGCTTGCGGCTGCCTCTTTGGATGATCGCAAGAGAGCGATGGGATAGATGATCCGCGGTCCCTCCTCCGCCGGTATTTCGAACACGACCCTCACATCCTTCGAGATGCGTGCATCGGTCTTGTACACGAGGCCTGCGTCTGCGTTGCCCGCGGCAACCGCAGCGAGCGCCGTGCGCACATTTTCGGTGGGAATGATTTTTGCGCGGAGAGCCATCCAAAGACCGATTTTCTCAAGGTACTCTTTCGCGTAGATGCCGGCGGGTACGGTCTGGGGTTCGGCGATCGCGAGTCGGCGCACGGATTTTTTCAGGAGATCCCTGGGGCCGACAAGCGATTCTCCTGCATGGGAGGGGGCGATGATGACAAGCGTGTTGGAAAGCAGCGGCAAACGGACTGCCGGATCGATCAAGCCGACCCTTGCAAGGTCGTCCATCTTCGCCTCATCCGCCGAAAAGAAAACGTCCGCGGGCGCGCCTTCCCGGATCTGGCGTGCGAGCGTGCTGGAGGCGCCGAAGTTGAACCTGATCCTGTCGCCGGAAATACCTTCATACTTCGCCGCGATTGAGGTAAGTGCATCGGAAAGGCTTGCTGCAGCGAAGACCGTGATTTCTGCGGCGCGGGCCGCGGCCATGCTCATTAGCAGGGCAGTGAGTAGGAGGACCGTTCGCAAGGGATGACTCATTGTAGTTGCCTTTTCTGGCAGACCGCGGGTCCAGTTCAATAGCATGGGTTGGGAGGGTCGCGCATCGTCGTGACCGGATCGATCGATATTGAAATGTGTCAGACCCTAGGCACAGAAAGCAGCGGGACATTCAAGGTCCCGTGGATCGAATCGGAATCTGGAGGCATTTGATCCGTCCGCGAGTCCATCGGGCAGGCAGGGGCGGCCAGAGTGTGTCGCGGATTGACCCGGATTCGGAGAAGTCCTATGCCTTCACCGAACGCAGAGATGAACACTGACCCGAAACGAGGCGTGCTGGAACTACCGGAGGGGCACAAGAAGGTCCTGCTCCATTCCTGCTGCGCGCCCTGTTCGGGCGAAGTGATGGAGGCGATTCACGCGGCGGGCATCGCCTACACGATCTTTTTCTACAATCCGAACATTCACCCCAGGGAGGAGTACGAGTTGCGCAAGTCGGAAAACATCCGTTTTGCCGAGAAGCACGGGGTGCCTTTTGTCGATGCCGATTACGACACGGACAATTGGTTTGCGCGAGCCAAGGGGCTCGAATGGGAGCCGGAACGTGGTGCCCGTTGCACCATGTGTTTCGACATGCGTTTTGAACGCACTGCCCTCTATGCCCATGAGCATGGGTTTCATGTCATCACCAGTTGTCTGGGCATTTCCCGCTGGAAAAACATGGAGCAGATCAATGACTCTGGAGTACGTGCCGCGTCCCGGTATCCGGGCATGTCCTACTGGACCTACAATTGGAGGAAGAGAGGCGGTGCCGCCCGCATGATCGAAATCTCCAAGCGCGAAAATTTTTACCAGCAGGAGTATTGTGGCTGCATCTATTCGCTGCGCGACACGAACAAATGGCGTCTTGCCAATGGACGGGAGAAGGTGGTGCGGGGCGTCAAGTTCTATGGGATGGAAGGTTCGACGGCTGAAGGCGAACCTGAGCACGGCGCCTCGGGCGAGTGCCCGCGAACCTAGCCAAACCGCAGTACTGCCTACGGTTCGCTGCCGAAGCGGAAATCCTGGGCCGCGGCGACAATCACGGGCCTTCCTCGATAGAGTGCGGGTTGAAAGCGCCAGGAGCGCAAAGCCTCGACAGCGATTTCCGCGAGATAGGGATGGGATTCGGCGGATACGGTTGGAAGACGGACTCGGCCGCTTTCGTCGATGTAAAAACGCACGCGTACCGTACCGTGGATCCCATCGATCCTCGCCTGGGATGCGTACTTGGGATTTACGGCGCTCAATGCAACCGGAGGCTTGTCTAGCTTGTCTGACTCTATGAGCTGATGGGAAAGTCGCGGGGATCGGCCAGCCTCCATGTATTTGTTGGTGATGTTGATGGTGTTGCTTTCCACGTATCCCGTGCGTTCGAAGTTGAACACCAGTTCGATCTTTACACCGATATTTTCGCCATCGAGCTGAGCCGGAATGTATTTCCAATCCTTAAGCGCCGCTTTGCAGGCCGTTACGAACGGCTCGTGTGTATAGGCGAGCGCGAGGGAATCAACCGTTTGCCCTTCTGCGCTGACACTTACAGCCATCACCACCTCGCCCTGGGAGACCCCCTCGCTGATCAACACGAGGGGGAATTCAGGAAGGGGATTGTCGGGATGGAGTTTGACGGATTTGAAGGCCGCCAGCAGCGGTTGGGCGGCCGCGAAAACCAGGCAGAGAGAAAGGCAGATGGACGCTCTCATGACGGGAAGGGGACTGATGCGAATAAAACCATTTTCGGCCGTTCCGCAACTCACGCCAGCGGGCTGAGCCCCTCGGCGTCAATTTGCGGCACACGGGGACAACGCGAAGGGCTGACAGGCAACGGGCCGGAAGTAACAATTGGGATTCTTGGATTGTTGTCTCCTTGTACCGCAAGGAACGAATCCCTAACGGGGTCACCAGTCCCAAACGCTCCCCCATGCTTCCACCCGATCCGCAGATTGAAGCCCGCACGCAGGTGCTGGGCAAAAGCCTCTTCAAGATCATGGAGGATCATCCCGCGCCGGGGATCTTCTCTAAGAAGGGCGCCTACGCGCGCATCATGGACTGGTCGATGCGCGATCCTGCCTTCAAGGCCCAACTCTTCCGATTCGTGGATGTCCTGCCGTCACTCTCCTCAAGCGCGGAAATCGTCCGTCACCTTCGGGAATATCTCGGCGACAAGGCGGTGGAACTTCATCCCGCGCTGAAGGCCGGACTCGGAGCCGCATCCTTTGCACCTGCCCTGGTAGCGGGTCCCGTCAAGGCGCAGGTGACCGACATGGCTCGTCAATTTGTCGCGGGAGAGTCGGCTGCCGACCTGGCAAAGCGACTCCTCACGAACGCCCGCCAGGGCATCGCCACCACAATCGATCTGCTCGGGGAAACCGTGGTCAGCGAGGCCGAGGCAGACGAATTCCTGAAACGAAACATCGAGATCCTCGACATCGTCGGCGAGGCGCTGCGTCGCAATCCGGAACCGTGTGCAAGCGACCTTGGGCGTGGAGATGAGCGGCTTCCCCGGTTGAACCTTTCCCTCAAGATTTCCGCTCTGACGCCCGAGGTTCATCCCGCGGATCCGGAAAACTCCATCGAGGCACTCAAGCACCGGCTGCGTCCGATCCTGCGACGAGCCGCTTCGATCGGTGCGCTGATCAACTTCGACATGGAGAGCTATCGCACCAAGGACGTCACGCTTGCGCTGTTTCGCTCCATTCTCGAGGAGGAGGAGTTCGCGCAAACCCCGGCCGTAGGCATCGCCGTGCAGGCCTACCTGCGCGAAAGCGAACGCGATCTCAGAGAGATCATTGCCTGGGCGAGGGCGCGCGCCCGTCCGATCACCGTGCGACTTGTCAAGGGGGCCTATTGGGATTTTGAGGTCATCGGCGCGGCGCAGAAGGACTGGCCCGTTCCGGTGTGGCAGCGCAAGCCTGAGAGCGATGCCGCATTTGAGAAACTGACGGTGCTTCTGCTGGAGAACGCGGATATCGTTTCGTCGGCCTTTGCGTCGCACAACGTGCGGTCGTGCGCCCATGCGATCGCCCGGGCGGAACGACTTGGCGTGGATCCGCGTGCGTTCGAATTCCAGGCGCTCTATGGCATGGCGGAGGAACTCAAGGCTGCACTTCGGAAGAGCGGGTATCGGGTTCGTGAATACTGTCCGGTGGGGGAACTGCTGCCCGGCATGGCCTATCTCGTGCGCCGACTTCTCGAGAACACCTCCAACGAGGGTTTCCTGCGCGCGAGCAATCGCGGCGAAATCAGTCACGAGAGTCTGCTGGCGAATCCGCTGGATCTGCTCGCCGCGGCTGCGCCGACGTCTGCGTCCATTCCTGACGAAAAGCCAGGAGTGTTTCGCAATGTCGCGAACACCGACTTCACGCGGAGCGCGAACCGCGATGCGCTGAGGCACGCCTTGAATGCTTCCACGGGAAGCCAGGGCGCGGGGCAGTGGAACCGGCGCTGGCCACTGGTGATTGGCGGCCGGAGGTGCGAGCCTTCCGGTCGCGGCTATGCGGTCGCGGCCAACCCGGCACGCCCGGCCGAGGTCCTGGGAGAGTGGTCATTGGCTTCCCGTGCAGATGCGGACCTCGCTGTCGCTGCCGCGGCTGCGGCGTTTCTTTCCTGGCGATCGACTCCGGTGGAGACGCGGGCCCGGCTCCTTGAACGGGTGGCTGATCTGATGGCGAGCCGGCGTTTTTCGCTCTGTGCGCTTGAAATCAGGGAGGCCGGGAAGCCATGGATGGAGGCGGATGCGGATGTGAGTGAGGCGATCGATTTCTGCCGCTTCTATGCTCTGGAAATGCGTCGGCTCGCGAAGCCGGTCGTCACTCAGGCGGTGCCCGGGGAATCGAATGTGCTCGTGCACACCGCGCGCGGTGTCGGCGTGGCCATTGCGCCGTGGAATTTTCCCCTGGCGATCCTGTGCGGACTTACCGTCGCGCCGCTCGTCGCGGGGAACACGATGATCATGAAACCCGCAGAGCAGACATCGATCATCGGTGCCGTGTTCATGGATCTGCTGATGGAGGCGGGATTTCCTCCGGGGGTTGTCAATCTGATCACCGGACGCGGCGAGGAGGTGGGCGCTCATCTGGTTGCACATCCGAAAACGGACTTCATCGCCTTCACCGGCTCGCGCTCAGTCGGCCTGAAGATCTGGGAAACCGCGGGTCGTACGCTTTCCGGGCAGGCCAATCTCAAGAAGGTCGTGTGCGAGATGGGGGGGAAGAATGCGATGATCGTGGATGCCGATGCCGATCTTGATGAGGCGGTACCGGCGGTGCTGTATTCAGCTTTTGGATTCAGCGGCCAGAAGTGTTCGGCGCTGTCGCGGCTCATTGTGCTCGACACGATCCACGACGCATTTGTCCAGCGCCTGGTCGCCGCGGCGGCGAGCATGCCGGTGGGAGATCCGGCGCTTCCGGGCACGTTCGTCGGCCCGGTCATCGATGGAGAATCACGGGATCGCCTCCTGCACCGTATTGCAGAGGCGAAACGCGAGAGCCGGCTGGTTTTCGAGGGAAGGATTTCCGACGCGACCAAGGCCGGCGGCGGTTATTTTGTACCTCCCATGATCTTTGCCGATGTCCGGCCCGGGCACATGCTTGCCCGTGAAGAGCTGTTCGGACCCGTGCTCGGAATCATGCGCGCCAGCACACTTGACGACGCATTTGCGCTGGCGAATGACACCGATTACGCGCTCACCGGTGGAGTGTTCTCCAGGAGCCCGTCGACGCTGGCCCGCGCGCGTGAGGAATTCCGGTGCGGCAATCTTTACCTGAACCGGACCATCACCGGCGCCCTTGTGGAGCGGCATCCCTTTGGGGGTTACGCAATGAGTGGTGGCGGGACAAAGGCAGGCGGCCGGGGATACCTCGAGAATTTCCTTTTTCCCCGCGTCATCAGTGAAAACACGATGCGCCGGGGATTCACACCACCGGAGGAACAGGACGCGGGCTGAGGCGGTGGGCGGAGCCTGTTGAGTTGAGATCTGCGACCGATTGGTCACTTGGTTGGCAATGGGCCTTGCATGCTTCCACTCCGCTGATCCTGAAGGCACCGGACAAGTTTCGAGCAATCCGTCGTACCTCGTCTATCCGGGTGACGATGCTGGATATGCGAACCGCGTTGCCGCATAGCGATGAATCCCAGCCGCTCCAGCAGGCGACAAACCTCACCCGGCTTCAATACGGGCAGGCTGCCCATATTCAGCCGAGCGCCACCCGCTGGGTCCCGACAAATTCGGCCTCAAGCTTGGGTTCGCCGTCTTCGAGCAGCATGGCGATGACCTCGCGCAGATTGACGTTCAACTCGTCGAGGTATTCTGCCTGCGAATGTGCGCCCGGGAATCCTGGCACGTAGCCCACCAGGAGGCCGGTCACAGGATCGCGCTCCACGACGGCGGTGCAGGCTCTCATGCCCGGCTGTGAAGCACGGTTTGGCCTCGCGTCAACCATGTGCGCCCAGCGTGCGCGGATTTGGCGTGCGGCCGGTTCACCGACAGGCCGCAGGCGCTGACGGGGGCACGCAGGGTCGGGGATGCAGGCGGTCGTGCGCGCCCCGAAGTCCGGGGCGCGACGAGGCTAACCGTACAGGCTTCAAGGTCCCAACTGCCGTTTGACTTCTCCTCCTCCCGCTTCGGGTCACGGACTCTGAGCCTTTTGCAGACCGACCCGGGGCGTTGTCGCAATTGAAAGCCTCAGGTGATCGTGCATAATTATTTATGCGTTTCTGTTTGACGGCATAATGGAATCGTCTTCCTTCGCAGGGTGCCCGATCCGGAGAAGACCAAGGTCGCCCTGCTTGATCCTGCCAAAGACTATAGTCACCGCTTCACCGAAGTGGTCAGGTATCTCGAAGCGACCGGCTGGAAAGCTCGGGTAAAGGGCAGCCATCATATCTTCATCCACCCAGGTGTTCCTGTTCTGCTCAACCTCCAGCCTGAAAAGAACGGGAAGGCCAAGGGCTATCAGATCCGACAGGTCCGCCAAGTCCTCGAAAAACACCGTCTCTAACCGCCGACCATTCTCCTGCTCATGAACACGATCAAAGATTATGCCGTGCAAATCTACTG
>CAUJJL010000079.1 GCA_963205455.1 Verrucomicrobiota bacterium | reverse complement strand
ACAAAAACGAGCGCAGTGTTTTTTGGCCCGAGTTCAAGGAATGCGTCCAGCAGGAGGCGGGGTTGTTTGGAGGGGATGAGTTTGCCTGCAAACATCACGACGACCGTGCCGCTCGGGATTCCGAGTTCGGACCTCATTGCCGCTGCCCGGTGGTGGTGTTCGGAAATGGCGGGATTGAAGAGGTCGTTGTCCACCGCGTGTGGTGCAAAAAAGAGTCGGGATTCCGAGACACCGAGCGCACGGAAGTAATCGCGGTTTGCCTGTCCGACATAGGTCACCGCTGCGAAGCGTCTGAAGAGGCTACGCATGATCATGCCGCGAAGACCTGCTGGCGCGGAGCGACCGAGAAAATGGGAGTCGCCTCGAAAAAGAAGCGGTATTCCCGTGCGCCATGCCCAGAGAATCACCCGGATGTGGCTTCGGTAGGCGTAACCGAAGAGCAGGATGGCCTCGGGCTTCCAGCGGTCGAGGCGGCGCGTGAGGCTCGGATTCCGGAGGCCGTTGAAACCCTCGGTGCCGGGGTGCCCGGAAAGATTGGGCACAAACTCGTGCTCGTACCCCGAGAGGAGGTCGACATCCCAGGCAAAAGTCCGGTTGAATTGAGGGTCCCGTTTTGCAGTTACTCCGGAATCCCAAAGGTAGAACACACGCAGGGTGCAGACCGTATTCCTGGTGAGCCAGCGGAACCACGGGCTGTAGTACTGTGTGGGATGGGAGAGCACAATCGCCAGCCGAGGCGGTGCGTCGGATGCGGCTTTCGGATGGGCGGTCACTCGATGAATCGCTTGAGGACAAACGGCACGCCGAGAACCGCAACCGCCGCCTGGGAGAGCGAGGCTATCCAGGCGCTCATGGGGAGCTCGATCTGGAACGACCAGGCCAGCAGCAGCACCATCAGCAGCCCGGGATAGGAAATGAGCGGGGAGTATCGCGTCCAGACGCCCGCGAGTTTCGTGCAGGAGCCGATCAGTGCGCCAAGGAAGGCGAGACCGAGAAATCCGAAATTGGCGAATGCCTCTGCCACAACTCCGAAGCCGATTGTGGTGCGGAGCGTGCTCTCCTCATCCTGGAGACCGTAATAGGTGGCCAGACGGTGGGTGCTCACATGGCCCACGGGCTTGTCCGGCCAGAAGATCCGCGGGACAAGCTGGGGAAGGATATGCGCGTAAGTTTCGCCGTCCAGGAAGGGCTGGCGTGACGGTGTGGCATCGACTACGAGCGTCAGCATGTGAAGCAGCGAGGTGCGCTCGATCAGTTTTCGCGAGACGATCGTGTCGCCCGCTGTCTGGGCGCGCTGGGTGAGTCCCTGCTGCACCCACTCGCCGAAGAAGGAGGGGAGTTCCCAGAGCGTCGGACGGGGGGCGTCATTCTCCCAGTATTTCATGCGCATCGCGCTCTTGCCGTTGTGAAGCACGGCCATGCAAACGAACAGGAGCAGGCAGGTCACGATGGGGATGCGTTTTCCCCCGGAGACATAACCGATCAGCGCGAGCACGATCAGCGAGAGACCGCTCACCAGGAAGAGGGTGGAGACAAGCAGGAGCGACTGCAGGCCCAGCATGATTCCGAAAAAGATCTTGTGCTTTCCGTTCAGCTCGCCTGCGCCCCACGCGCGGCTGAGCAGGAATGTGCACAGGGTGCCTATGCCGAATGCGATTGCGCGCAGGATGCTGTTGAGTTCCGAGGGGATCAGTTCCGTGAACTCCGAGAGCAGCGTGTACAGTGTTGATAGACCGAGCCCGATCCGAAGCAGGCGATCGATGGAACCGCTGAAGAGCGGCATGTTCCACCAGATTCCGATCTTGGGGACGCCGGGGAGGAGTTCGTAGGCGGCAATGGCGCAGAACTGGAATAGGATGACGCCCCATGCGGCGGCAGTGACGCTTTCAACGGGATAGTGCCGCAACAGCTCGTGTCCCCCCAGCAACGGCAGCGCGAAGCTGTTCAGTCCCGTGACCATGAACGTCTGAAAGACCGGGAAGGCGCTTTCCTGGCGCCGTGCCCAGAGAAGGCCAGGCAGCACGGAGAGGATCAGAATTGCCAGTCCCTGGAATCGGTGCAGGGGATCATCGATCGGAAAGACGAATGCAAAATAGGCGCAGAGTGCTGCGGTGGCTAGGATGCCGCCGCGAAACAGCAGCTTGGCGTTCTTTCCGGAGAGCGGAGAGGACGCAGCCAGCGGATTGTCGGGCGCTGTTTCCGCCTGGGAGTCGGCTTCAGCGAGATGCATGCGTGGTCGTCGGGGCCCGACAATTGGCTCCCCGGGCCACTTGGTCAAACATCGTGCACTGCCGGCGCGTCAGTGTTTGCGCGCTGTAGTGGTCGTGGAAATACGCAGTCTGCCGCTCCGGGATTGAGCCGTGCGGGAAACCGTTCAGCGCGGCATCGAGGAAGGAAAGAATCAGCGGGTCCGGGGACTCTTCCTCCGCGTGGCTGTCAGGAGTTGCCGTGATGGCACCACCCAGCGGCTGAAGCAGTGTTCGCAGGTGACTGTCCTTGTGCACGATGGCGAGGATCGGTTTTCCGGAAAGGAAGTACGGGTAGAGTTTTGAGGGCGAATAGGAGGGATCTGCGGTGGCCAGGAGAAGGAGACCGTCCGCATCGGACTGCCATCGGAGGCTTTGCAGGTAACCGGTTCGCGTCGGCACCTCATGCACGTGGGATTCCACGCCCCATCGTGCAGCTACCGGCAGAATGGAAGGCACGGCATCGCCGGTGCCGTCGTACGAGGTGCCGACAAAATGGATGCGCAGCCGTCTGGCCTCCTCGGGGCGGGATTGCGTCAGCGCGCGGACAGCGCGGAAGAGCGCGTCGAGTGCAGGTTGACCGATGGGTCCTGCCGCTCCCGTGTAGACGAGATGGACCTCTCCGGAGCTGCGAGAAAGTGGAGACGAAGAAGCCGCAGCAAGGGATCTGGCAGCCGCAAGATCACCCGCAGATCCGCCGAACTCAATCGTCTCCGTGAGGCGGGAGCGCATCCAGGGATATCGCTGACGAAGGTCCTCGAGGTACCGGGGCGAAACGCTGATGAATCCACTGGCACCGAAGAAGGATCGCTCCTCGAACACACGCGCGACCAGGCGGGCGAAGAGGTATTTCCAACCTCCTGGCGGTGGCGTGCCTGTTTCGGCATAGTGGGTGGTCCGCCAGGGGTCCTGGATGTCGATGATGTAGGGAACTCCCGTGCTCCGGTTCCAGAGTCGCGCGGCGAAACAGGCGAGGAATTCCGTCGTTGAAACAAACACGAGATCGATCCGTTCGCGCTGGATGATGGCAGCGCCGCTTCGCCACAGGTGCCTCAGGGAGCGAAGCCCGAGGCTGCCTATTCCGGCGACGCGCGCGAGGCCGGCAGGGATCGCTTCGCAGTGGTAGGTCCGAACGTCCTGCGGAATCGTTGCGGCGAGGTCCGGCTCTTTGCTGCCGTTGATCCGCGATGGTTTCACGCAGAGGATTATGGGTTCCCATCCGTTCTCCCGGTAATAGGTGAGGCTCATGCGGACTCTCTGCATGTCCGGCGAGCCGAACGGCACCCATCGCGGAGAGACAATCAGGACCCGTTTCATAGCCGCGGAATCGGGCA
>CAUJJL010000078.1 GCA_963205455.1 Verrucomicrobiota bacterium | reverse complement strand
TTCGCCTCGACGATCCTCGTCTTCAAGGGCATGCGGGAATTCAGCCACATCTTCTGGATGATTCCGCTGATGGGCTTCGGTCAATTGTCGGTCTTCGCGGTCTATGCGATCTACCTGCCGGAGCTCTTCCCTACCAGCCTGCGCAGCACAGGCACCAGCTTCTGCTACAATGTCGGACGTCTTATCGCCGCGACCGCCCCGTTCACAGTCGGACAAATTACACGCAGTCTCGGCGGCAACATCGAAAGTTTCCGCACCGCGGGCATGATCGTGTCCGTCGTGCTGCTGCTCGGATTGTTGGTGCTGCCGGTTCTCCCCGAGACCAAGGATCAGCCGCTGCCAGAGGAGTGATCAACGTCCTGCTCAAGGAGCCGTCCGGAAGTGTCGGCTCCTGCCTCAGGCCGGCGAACCGGGCGACGGTTCCCATGGCCTGCCTTTGATGGGCTCGAGGTGGCGCTTGGCATTGATGCCCTTTGCAACGTCCGGCCAGTGTCCCTGCGGCGCCGCCCAGGCCACCGCATTGGCGATTACTTTCCGGACGTTGGTGTCATGATAGGTCGGATACGTTTCATGCCCCGGACGGAAATAGAAAATCTTCCCGTTGCCACGTCGCCAGGTGCAGCCGCTGCGAAAGACTTCGCCGCCTTCAAACCATGAAATGAAAATCTGCTCCTCCGGCACCGGTATGCCAAAAGGCTCTCCGTACATTTCCTCCTCCGGCAGTTCAAAACTCGCCCCCAACCCGGCGACAATCGGGTGACCCGGATTGCAGACCCAAAGGCGCTCGCGCTCTGCCGCCTCCCGCCAGGTCAGCATGCAATGGGTGCCCATGAGGCGACGGAAAATTTTCGAGCAATGTCCCGAATGCAGCACAATCAGCCCCATTCCCTCCAGCACACGCTGCTGGATGCGGTCAACGACGGCATCGCCCACCTCGGCGTGAGCCAGGTGTCCCCACCAGGTCAGAACATCGGTTTTCGCAAGCCGCTCCGCGGACAACCCGTGCTCGGGTTCCTGCAGGGTGGCAGTTGACACGGAAGCTGAGGGAATGAGCTCCATCAATCCCTCGGCCACGGTCTGATGCATTCCCCGGGGATAAATCCGCGCGACCACCGGGTTGCGGTGCTCATGGACGTTTTCCCCCCAGACAACGACGTTCAACGTTCTCATGCGCCTGATATGGGGTGTCCCGCGCCATTTACAAGATTGCCTCCTTCAATCTGCATGCAAACGCAATGCCATTGGAGAGTTCTTCGAGTCACAACCGCCTTCAGGAAACCGCGAATCACGAACGTCCACAGGAGCGCCTCATGCAATTGGGGCCTGCCGCCCTCGCCGACACGGAACTGCTCGCGATGGTGGTGCGCAACGGCACGCAGGGCCAGGACGTCATGACGCTTGCCTCCAAACTCATCCATGCATCCGGTTCGCTCGCGGGACTCGTTGCCTGGAAGGAGGGGGATTTCCGGCGACTCAAGGGCATCGGACGCGTCAAGGCTCTCCAACTCATGGCCACCATGGAAATTGCCCGCCGTGTCATGGGACAACCGATGGCCCTGGAACCCATGCTCGACCAGGCCGATGGTGTCGCCGCCTACATGGCTCCCTTTGTCGCGGGACTGGAGGTGGAGAAATTCTGGGTCCTCTGTCTGAATCGCAAGGGACGTCTGATTCGGCGGGTCGAGGTGACTTCCGGCACCGCCTCCAGCACGCTGGTTCATCCGCGCGAAGTGTTTCGCGAGGCGATTCGTGAGGCCGCTTCGAGCATCATCTGCGTGCACAATCATCCCAGCGGTGATCCCGGTCCAAGTTCCCAGGACATCCGGATTACGCGCTGCCTGCGAGAGGCCGCCAGCGCCGTCGAAATCAACTTGATCGACCACGTCATCCTTGGGCGCCCGGAAATCGATCCGCAGCGCCTGGGGTACTACAGTTTCCGCGCGGCGGGCGTTCTTTGAACAGGGTCGAGGACAACACGCAGCTCATTCCACATCCAAGCATCCTTCACGGGACACACCCAGCGCCGTTTCCCATCCGCCTTGGTTGCCCGGACACCCCTCGCTTGCAACGGCGCGCGATCACGGCAGACTTTCAGCAATCAGCACCTTCCTTAAAGGCTCCATCGCCCAACCAGAACACGGCATTACAGCGGATTGCCCGCGGCACCGCTGGCAGTGGCGGCACTTCCTACATCGAATCCCAATCCGGGGAATCACTCTGCTCGCGTTGTTCCTCGGTGCGGTCCCGTTGGTAGCGGAGGTCGGCGAACTTGAAAAGGCGAAGGCTTTGTATCAGGATAAACACTACGCTGAGGCGCAGGCTGCCTTCGAAAAAATCATTGCGACCGAGCCAGGAAACCCGGCCGCAGCCTACCATCTCGGCGCGCTCGCGCTCCGGCGCGGAGAAGTGCCTGAAGCCATCAGGCAGCTTGAAGCGGCGACCCGGATGGATCCGACATCCGCACTTTACCAGCAGGAACTCGGTGATGCCTATGGCGCAGCCGCCGAAAAAGCCGCCCTGATTTCCAAACTCGGTCTGGCAAAGAAAGCGCTCTCCGCCTACCAGCGCGCCATCAAGCTCGAACCCGAGAGCATCGAGCACCGGCTCCGTTTGATGAATTACTACGCCCAGGCTCCCCGCCTCGCAGCCGGTGGCATCGAAAAGGCCTACGATGTCGCGGAGACGATCCGCACGCGAGATCCACTGCAGGGCGGCCTCGCGATCATCAGCCTCCACCTCGGGGAAAAACGCTGGCCCCAGGCCTTCGCTGAAATCGACGCCCTGCAGCCGCTCCACTCCGAAAACCCCCATTTCCTCTATCTGCTCGCCCGCGTA
>CAUJJL010000077.1 GCA_963205455.1 Verrucomicrobiota bacterium | reverse complement strand
GTAAGCCGCCGCGCCTTCAGGACTGAGGGCGAGGGATTGCCAGACGGATTTGTAGGTTGAATCCATGGTCAACGGATGCGCAAGGGATCGACTCTTGGAGGATTGTGGTCCGTCAACGAGACTTTTCTCGACGCACGATTGCGCGTGAATTGCGGGGCACTTCTATACCGCAGGTCTCATGTTACCCCGCAGTTGACCGTTGATCACGGCAGGTCAGTCCATCGGTTTCCGACAGACACGAGGGGCAGGAATGGTTTGGCGGCTATGATCGTGTGCCGTCGGGGGATTTCTGTTCCGCTGCCGCCAGAAGCGTCGAGAAGTCGGGGAGGGTATCGACGAGCACCTGGAGGATTCGCGCCTTTTCTTCATGGGGGAGGTAGGCGTAGCGGTCGTCAGCGTCATTCCCGGAGAGGACCTCGTTGAGGCGTCTGAAGACTTGCACCTTGAGGGAAGTCGGGAGCTCCGTGAAACTTTGAGAGTAGATCAGATAGCTGCAGCGCAGCTTGAAGATCCGATCCTTCAATTCGAAGTCACGCAGGGAGTCGCCGTTGCGGCTTCGCTTCGCTGAGGCTGTGAAGGAGGATTGAAACGCGGCGCTACCTTTGACCCCCTCGGGTAGGGATGCAGCATTGCGGAACAGCAGGCGGTCGACGATTTCCTGGGTGGCGCTGGCGAAGACACGCTTCACACTGTCGTAGGTCGGTACGTCGGTGAAGGGCTCCTTGAAGGATTCCTGGAGTGATCGCTGGTAGGCCAGCATCTTGCGAGCCGATTGATTTGCGCGTGTCAGGACATTCTGCATGGTGGTCTGATGCTCGAAGACCAGGAGCGAAACGACGTCGCTTCGCGGCAGCAGGTAGCGTTCGACGTCGAAATAGGCGTCGAGTTTCTCGGGCCGGGCGTCGGCGCCCCGGGTTGCAGGCTGGCCCTTCTCGTCCGTGAAGATGGAGTTTCCGCGGTGATGGACCTGGCCCGTGTAGCCGGTGACATACCAGCCGCCCCAGCGATCGCTGAACGGAGTGTCGTCTTCCACAACCAGGGTGCCGAGCTGGAGCATGGGTTCCCCCGTGGCGTCGGGGAAAACCGATCGGGCGAACACGCCGGGGATGTCGCGCACGAATGCGCCACCGTGGCAGCGAAGACAGTCGGGATCGCGCTGAACGGCACGATGTCGGTCTGCACCGGCGCGAAGGTCGACGGCATAGAAGACGGGTCCCAGCAGTGGATCGATGGCCGCCACCTCAACAAGGCCTCCAGGCACCCAACCCACGTAGACGGAATCGGAGTAATAGATCGCCCTCGGACGCTCCGGCCGGATCAATCCGCGCTGCAGGCTGGTTTTCGTGAATACCAGAAGCTGGCTATCAACCGGCACGTGAAGCGACTCAAGCAATCCCCTGAGGACCTGGCGTTCGCCGCCCTCCAGGCGCAACGCGCCTGAATCGATTTTTTCCTGAAGCCTCGCCGCGGCATCCGCAGCTGCGCTCGCGCTGTAGCTGATCGGAGGCTGCTCGTAGTCAGGTGTCCGCTGGGCGAGGATCACAAGGGGCGCGCCTGCGATCAGGAGCAGCGTGCGAAGGGCAAGGCGGAGGATCGGCATGGGGGCGGATCTGGGAAGGATGGGGCTGTTCCTAACCCGAATTGGACGTACATATCCAGTTTTAAGATGCACCCTGATTCATCCGGTGGTTTTCGCGATGGGATTGCCCCGTTCATGCGAGCACCGTCCCGTCGAGGAAGGGAAGGCCTTTCGAGCGGTTGACGAGATTTTCGACGGTGACACGGGCAATCTCGCCGAGCGCCTCATGGGTGAGGAATGCCTGATGGGAGGTGATGAGGACATTGGGGAAGGTGAGGAGTCGCGACAGCACATCGTCCTGCAGGATCTGCCCGGACAAGTCCTCGAAGAAGACGCCCTCCTCCTCTTCGTAGACGTCCATTGCGACGCCACCAATTGCTCCGCTCTTCAAGGAGGCGATCAAGGCTGTTGTGTCCACAAGCTTTCCCCGACTGGTGTTGAGAATGAAGACACCGGGCTTCATCCGGGCAAAAGCCGTTGCATTCAGCAGGTGGAGGGTGGACGCCGTCAAGGGCAGGTGGAGGGAAATGATCGCGCTTCTTTCGAGCAGTTCATTGAAAGGCACATAGCTTACCGCGTTTGATCGCGCCCAGTCAGCGGAAGGGAACGGATCATAAGCCAGCACCTCCATTCCGAAACCTCGGAGTATTTGCGCGGTGATACGTCCGATCTTCCCCGTGCCCACGATTCCGACGGTCTTCCCATGCAGGTCGAAACCCACCAATCCGCTGAGTGAAAAGTTGTGCTCGCGAACGCGGTTGTAGGCGCGGTGGATCTTTCGGTTGAGCGCCAGGAGGAGTGCAACGGTGTGCTCCGCCACCGCATGCGGCGAGTAGGCGGGCACACGGGTCACGGCCAGCCCGAGGGCACGTGCGGCATCGAGGTCGACCTGATTGAATCCGGCACAGCGCAGCGCCACCATGCGCACACCCGAGGCGTGCAACTGTTCGAGGCAGGAGCGATCGAGACGGTCGTTGACGAATACGCAGACGGCATCGTCGCCTGACGCGGCCATGGCGGTTTCCTGATTCAGGCGGAATTCATGGAAACGAAGTCTGAGCGAATCCGCCGCGCACTTTTCGAAGTAGGACCGATCGTAGGGCTTGGTGTCGAAGAACGAGACTTTCATGCGGTGATACTTGGTTGAAATCCCGTATTCGCGGGACTGCAAAGGTTGAAGGGTTTTTCGATTCCGGTGGGGACGTTTTTGTGTGGAGCTGGCTCACCAGTTGATGGCCGTGCCCCCCGTGGACAGCAGGTGTTGATTCACGCGGGAGAAGCAGCGCGAACCAAAAAACTTGCGCGCTGAAAGCGGAGACGGATGGGCGCATGCCACGATGGGGTGGCGCGCCTCGTTGATGATGCTGCGTTTGGCCTGTGCCGCGTTGCCCCAAAGGAGGAATACGATCGGCCGCGGCTGGGCGGAGAGATGGCTGATGACGGAGTCAGTGAAGTGTTCCCAGCCCCTGCCCCGGTGGGAATTCGCCTCTGCGGCACGAACGGTGAGCACCGTATTCAAGAGCAGGATACCCTGGCGGGCCCAGTGTTCCAGATTGCCGTGTGCGGGTGCGTCGACTCCCAGATCGCTCTTCAGTTCCTTCCAGACATTGCGAAGTGATCGCGGTATGGGTCTTTCCCGTTGCACCGAGAAACAGAGCCCGTGGGCGACTCCAGGAGTTGGATACGGGTCCTGCCCAAGCAGGACGACACGTACCGCATCCGGCGCGCAGATTTCGAATGCCGCGAAGATTTGCTCTCGGGGAGGCAGGATCTGCGCACCCGAGGCCGCCTCATGATCAAGAAAGGTTTCGAGTGCCTGGTATGTGGGATCGTGAACGGCGGCTGAGAGTGCTTCCCGCCAAGGGGAAGGGATTGAGGGCAACATGGCGCAGGAAAGTTCGAGTTGTGAACGCGACGGGAGCGGGGTTGGTGGGCAAGATCGAAAAGCGTGTGTTCGAATGGGGTTTCCTGGCGTGTTCAACGAGCGCCTGAGGTGTTCGGAGTGGGTGAGTCATGCATGAAATGGCTAGTTGGATGCTGGTGCATCGCTAATGCATATATAAGCTGTATGAGCCCAAATATGAATGAAATGAATATTCGGAAATATCTTATTAACAACATTATGTGAAATTATTGTGCGCAGGTGTGAATTCCTGAATGCGAGGCAACCGGAGCTCCTTTCAAGAGAATTTTACGTCCCCTGGATGTCTGAAAGAGTCGATGTAAAGGAAGCATTATTTTCCGGCTGACGGCACCACTTAAATGAATCTTCTAATCCGCTCCACGCTGCTGGTTCTCGCATTCACGACGTGTCTACTTGTGACACCTTCGGTCTCGTTCGCGGAGGAAAGTGCCGACATCTTTCAGAAGGTTGATGAACCACCGGTTCCGCTCAAGACTCCCCCGCCGAAATACCCGGATTCGCTCCGGCGTGCAGGGATATCCGGCGTTGTTGCCGTTGCAATTGTCATCGACGAGCGCGGGGCGGTCATTGACGCAACAGTTTCGAAGTCCTCCAACGTCGGCTTTGAAAAGCCGTCGCTTGACGCGCTTCACGCGTGGAAATTCAAGCCCGCGCGTGTGGCCGGGGAACCTGTCAAGGTTCGGGTGACCGTCCCGATGCACTTCCGGGTGCAAGGATAATTTTCGCCAACCTTCGGAGTACCGCGAAACGTGAACCTATCCTCCTTTACCGTCGGCCGGAAGATCACCGCCGGATTCATCCTCGTGTTCGCGTTGTTTGGCGCGGTCACGGCCACATCCTACTATGCGCTAGGGGTTGCCGGCAGGGGCATGGAGGCGTTCTCAGCGGGTACTGCCGAAGCCAATGCCGCGACGAATCTGGAGACGGCAATGTATGCCGTGTGCCTCGGCGCAAACCGGTTTCTCGCCTCGGGTCGGGTGGCCGACATTGAATACTACAAGACGGCTCAGTCGGGATTGAAGGCTGCGATTGCCGTGGCTACCAAGGAAATTATCGAGCCTGCTCGGGCAAGGGAGATTGAGGAGGCGAAAGCCTACCTCGACCAGTACGATCTGGCGGTGCTCAAGATTGTCGAAGTCTTTGCGACGAGGGATCGTGTCATGGCCGAGTCCGTCCGTCCGCGCGCGACGGAGATCAATGCCTCCTTGAAGGGCCTGCTCGAAGCTTCGCGGCTCAGCGGCGACCAGAATGCGCAATTCAAGGCGTCCCTGTCGCTGCAGAACTACTTTGAAGGGATCGCATCTGCCAATTCCTATTTCGCGGCTCGCGACGAGGCTGACGCCGTCAAGGTTCGCCAGGCGTTTGCTGCGATGGACAGTCAGCTGCAGTCCCTTGCCAATGACCTCAAGGAGGCCGAGGAGCTCGACTCAAGCCTTGCGGAGCCCGCCAAGCAGAAGCTGCTGGCGGCGCTTCGGGAGCAGACGACGGCTTACCTCGCTGCGTTTGAACACACGGTCAAGCTCTCGAATCAGCGCAACGCCCTGGTGGTTGGCGAACTCGAACGGCTTGCACCGTTGTTCACGCAGAAAGTGGTCAACATACGCGCAGGCTTGCGCCGATTGCAGGCGACGCTTGATCAGGAGGCGCGGAGCCAGCAGGTGCGTCATGAGTTTGTCGTCTTTGGCTTTTCGACCGCGGGCATTCTTGGTGGCATGCTGGGTGCGTTCCTGATCATCCGAAGCGTCAATGGGGGAATTCGGCGAATCACCCAGCGCCTGGGATCCGGCGCCGCGCATACGGCCTCGGCAGCGGCGCAGGTGACGTCCGCCAGCCAGACGATGGCGGAAGGTTCGTCCCGGCAGGCTGGGGCGCTTGAGGAGAGTTCTGCCTCATTGGAGGAGATGGCGGGCATGACACGGCGTAATGCAGAGAATGCCCAGGCGGCCAAGCTGCTCGCCAATCAGGCGCGCCAGGTTGCGGATGCCGGTGGCGAGGGCATGAAGGAAATGAAGGCTGCCATGGGCGCGATCCAGGCGTCAAGCGGCGAGGTGTCGAAGATCATCAAGACGATTGATGAGATTGCGTTTCAGACCAATTTGCTGGCGTTGAATGCGGCGGTCGAGGCTGCCCGAGCGGGTGATGCAGGCCTCGGATTTGCAGTCGTCGCAGACGAGGTGCGCTCGCTTGCTCAGCGCTCGGCGCAGGCGGCGCGGGAAACAGCACAGAAGATCTCCGAAGCCACGTCCCGAAGCGAGCAGGGTGTCGCCATCTGTGAGAAGGTGGCCAGAAATCTGGATGAAATTACTGACAAGGCGCGACGGGTGGATTCCTTGGTCGCCGAAATCGCCCTCTCCTCCCAGGAGCAGAGCCAGGGCATCGGTCAAATAACGCGCGCGGTCTCCGACATGGATGGAATAACCCAGGCGAACGCGGCAACAGCGCAGCAGACCTCGGCAGCTGCGGCGGAGTTGGATTCCCAAACAACCGGGCTTCAGGGCGTGATTGAGGAGCTGACTGCGATGGTGGGTGGTTCGCGCCATCCTGCGATCGTGGATCGGTCGCTGAGCATGCCTGCGGATGGGGGAGGTGTGGACGAGGTGTTCAGAACCGCTGCGCGGAGAACGGTGCCGAATGCGAACGCGCATCGCGCTTCCGGAGCGACACGATCCTCGGGTGTGGCCTACCGTTCCAATCAGAAGACCAGCGCGTCGGTAATGGTTTCGGCCAAGGACGGCGATCGATTTTTTCAGGACATTTGAAGTCGTCGGGGATCGTGCAATCCCGACGTCTTTGAGCCCGCGGCAGAAATTCGCTGCCTTGGTAAAGAAACCCATCAGAGGTCCAGCGCTGCCATGGGCCTGAATCAAGAACCCTTCAAAACGTCGCTACAATCTCCCGTTGCCGACCGGGTTCGAGTGTGATCATGCCGACCGAGGTGCATTCGACCTGGTCGTTCTTGTAGAGGCGGACAGCGATGGGGAGATGAGCTTCGTCGGTTTCCCACCGCCATTTGCCTATGGAGACAAACTGGAGGGGAACTCCCTTGTCCCAACTGAGGCCCGCCCCGTTGCCTCGGACGAAAAGTTTGTTGCCGATGCCGATGTAGGCGGTGACAAGGAGCCGGGTGGATCCGTCCTCGGTCAGCGCCGAGTCGGAATCCTCATCCTCAAGTTGGTCATCGAAGAGCGCAGGAACAGAAGTCTCCCTTTTTGGAGCAGCTGATGCCGGGAAAGGGTTGGAGGCTGGCGTAGGAGCCGACGCTGCCAGCGGGTTTGTCATTGCCGACTCGTCATACTCATCCTCCTCGACGTCATCCTCATCCTGATCGGATCCCCGGACGACCTGCGGGTAGGACTCTTCTGCCGTCTGGATCGATAGAGGCGCACGCACGTGAACCTTGTCCGAGGTCGTTGGTGCGGCAGTGGAGGACTCTTTGAGACCTGAAGCTGTCGGCAATGTCGAGGGCGGGAGTGGCGCAACAACGGGTGATCGCTCCTTCTCGTCCGTGGAACGGGCATTCTTTTCTTCGATGCCCCGTTTCAAGGAATCCAGACGCGCTGTGATCTCGTTGAGCAAGGTGTTGCAGGTCGAGGCGAGGTTGGCGGTTGCGCGCGAGAGGGCTGCTTCAAAGGCGGTCGCGCTGAGAGCGGTACGCTGCTGGACGAAGAGAGACTCAATTTCCTTGCGTGCGGAGGTGAGGGAGTGAGTGAGCGTGTCCGTAGATCTTGCCGCAGTCTGTTCCGCAAGTTTTGGAAGGCTCGCGATGGCGTCCGCGGCGCGGGTGGCGTGGGCTTGGATCTGTGTTTCAACGCGGCTGAGCTCCCTTGCTGTCGCCGCGAGCTGGTCAATCGCGTTCACGAGCCGGTCTGATTCCGCGGAACGCAGCGTCTGCAATTCCTGTTCGAGCTCCTCGGTGTCGGCCGCAGACGCCTCACTCAGGCGCGTGTTGAATTCCGCGATCTTTTCGTGGAGCTTCTGAGGAAGCCCCTCGATGGCTCGTGCGCTCCGGGCTACATTTTCACCGATGTCGTGCAGGCTGGCCGCGGCAATGCTTATCTGTTCCGCGGACGCAGCAGTGGATTGAGCGAGGGCGGCAATCTGCCGTTGGCGATCGGCGAGTGCTGCATCGGTTTTTTGTCCGTAGTCGGCTATGAAGGGAACAGCAAGGGCGATCGCACCGAGGGCGACGAGGATGACGACTGCGATAAGTGAGCCTCCGGCCAGCGGGCTCGGTGCGGTGAGCGCGACATAGGCTGCGGTGGCAAGGCATAGGACATCGATCACGATGAAGGGGAGCCTGGGCAGGCGGGGGACTTCTGGGGAGTGGTTCATGTCGAACGCAAGGTCGGTGGTTGGAGGCGACACCGGACAGGCGCCGGGAAGAGCCTGTCCTGCAGGCAGCAAAGCAATCTTTCCGCCCGGGGAAAAGATTGGAGTTCAAATTGCGACAATCTTCGCTAAAGTTTGGAGCAGTCCCATGAGTATCGCTCACTTTCTGCGGATAGAGCGGCAAATGAAGGGAGGTATTTCGGCCCACATGGTCGTGCACACCCATGACCCCAAGTTTTTCATGGAGCTGGCGCCGGACCGGGAGGCCCCGAACAAGGTGGGTCGTGGCATCATCAAGCGCATTCGAGTGCCCAATTCCTGGGCCGGCGACTACGGGAGCTACGGGGAATTCATTGCCGAGGCACAGGAGTTCTTTGGACGCTCCTTTGCCGACCCAGTGGCCAAGGCAGAAACGCGGCGGTTCCAGACCTAGCTAGGCGGCAGGGAACCGCTCCTGGATCCGGGCTATCAACCGTCTCCACTCCGCGGGGTTCAGGTCGTTCTTTCTGGCGGGTGAAATCTGCCGGTGGTCCGTCATGTTGGAGGCATTCCAGCCTCGCTTGTGCCATCGGACCGCAAGCCAGTCCATCGCACTGTCCAGCTGACGAGCAGTCAGGGGATCGAGGTAGGTGTCCCCTACGAAGGCGCAGCCAAGGAGAAAATTGTTGCAGCCGGAACGCCCCATGAAGACCGACGAGCCGGTGTGCCAGGCGATCTTATCGTCGTCAACGAGCGTGCAGCGGGTGCCGTCGAGCGCGATGATCACATGATAGCTGACCTGACTCGCTGTATCCATCATGCGAAACAGCGTCTGGTCGAAGGTCAGCACGGTGTGATGGAAGCACACACCGAGTTGTTCGTTCTTGGGAACGGGAGAGAAATTGGGGCTGGGTCGTCGGATTTCGAAGGACACGGGAGGGAATCGGTGGCAAGGGGATTTCGGGCAGGAAATACGCGCGGAGATCAGTCGAGGTGGTTGAAGCCGCGGGGGATTTTGATTCTTGAGGGGACAAGCCCGGGGGATATGGAAGCTCAGTATCCGATTGCGGCGGAGTCAGCGCTGCGAGGGTCGGATGCACCGAAACGCGTCCCGGACTTGGAATCGATGAGGATGGATTCGGCATCGCCCCAATAGCGAGCCGACGCCTCGGGATCGTTGGGGTAGAGCTTGCGGGCGGTCAGCCGGTGTCCCATCGCCTCAAGCATTCGCATGGAATCGAGAGAGGTCAGGAAGGGTTCATAGTTGATGGTATCCGGCATCCATTGGTGATGAAAACGGGGTGCGTCCACGGCCTGCGTCACTTTCATCGAATGGTCGATGATGTTGGTGATCACCAGAAGGGTCGTGTTGATGATGGTCGGTCCCCCCGGACTTCCGGTAATGAGGAAAGGTGCCCCGTCCTTGAGCACGAGCGTGGGTGTCATTGACGAGAGGGGGCGCTTTCCCCCGGCGATCGCATTGGATTCGCCCTGGATCAGTCCGTAGAGGTTTTTCACGCCGACCTTGGAGGTAAAATCGTCCATCTCATTGTTGAGTAGGAATCCGGCTCCGGGAACTGTGACACCATTGCCGAAGAGGCCGTTGAGCGTGTAGGTCGTGGCGGCGGCATTGCCTTGGGCGTCGATGACGGAGTAATGGGTCGTTTCGTTGGATTCGCGCCGACCGGTGATGCTGCGGCGCGCCGCAGACGCTCCCCGCGGTTCTCCCGCGGCCATGCCCTCGCTTCGGGTGGCGTGACTGGGATCGAAATCCGCCATGCGCTCCTTGAGGTAGTCGCGGTCCAGCATGCCGGCGGTCGGCACGGTCACGAAGTCGGGATCACCGAGGAACTCTGCGCGATCGCGGAAGGCCCGTCGCATGACCTCGGCGAAGAGATGGATCTTGGCGGCGGAATTGTGTCCGAGGCTTGCGACCTCCCGGGACTCCAGCATGCCTAGCATTTGAAGCAGCGCGATGCCGCCGGAACTCGGCGGGGGCATCGTGAGGATTTCAAATCCGCGGTAGGAGCCTCGAAGCACGTCACGCTTGACCGCCCGGTAGGCCCGCAGGTCGTCGAGCGTGATCAGTCCCCCGTGTCGGGCCATGTCATTGGCGAGCATGCGCGCGGTTTCGCCCTCGTAGAATTCGCGCGGTCCCTGTCTTTGCAGGCGCTCAAGGGTGCAGGCGAGGTCCTCCTGTATCCACCTTTCGCCAGCCTGGAGGAGATGCCCGTCGCGAAGAAAAATCCGGTTCGATTCGGGAAATTGGGACAGGAAATTTCTGCTGGCGGCGAGGTCACGCGCCAGGGCCGGGGTGACAATGATGCCGTCGTGAGCCAATCGGCGCGCCGGTTCGAGCACCTCGGCCCAACTTACCTTGCCTGAGCCGTAGTTGCGGTGAAGCTCGGCGAATCCGGCGATCGTGCCCGGCACACCCGCGGCCAGGCGGCCTATGGTGGAACGGCCAGGGGCGACATTGCCCTTGTCGTCGAGGTACATGTCGCGCGTAGCTGACGCGGGGGCGCGCTCGCGAAAGTCGATGGCGACGCTGCGACCGTCGGCCATGCGCAGCACCGTGAAGCCGCCGCCGCCGATGTTGCCCGCACGGGGGTAGGTGACGGCGAGTGCGAGACCGGTGGCGATCGTGGCATCGATTGCGTTTCCGCCCTTCTTGAGGATCTCAACGCCCGCCTCGGAAGCGCTTGCCGTGGCTGAGGTGACCATGCCATGCATGGATTCCACGGCATGGCGTTGGGCGCGCATGGGCGCGCACGTTGCGGCAAGGGCAGCGCAGGCGGCGAAGGCCGCCCGCAAGGTGAAGCAACAGCGATGCAGGCGAGGCGCGGGCATGAGACGAATACTGACGTCAAATGCCGTGCAGCGCAAACGCGGAAAGCAGCAGGCATCGCGGCCCGTGTGGAACGAGCCGCCAAATGCCTGCCGCAAGGTCCTCGCGAATGGGAGGCTCAGCTATCCTTGAGCGTCGCCGAGGAAGCCGCGCTGTCGCCCGGATTGTCCGGGATCCGCATGCCGTAGAAGCTCCGGTAAACGAAGACCAGTCCGATGGCGAGGATCACGCCGCCGATCGTGTATTTCATCGTCGTATCCGTCATCGTCACGGCGATTTCCACGGCAAGGAGGCCGAACAAGGTCGTAAACTTGATCACCGGATTGAGTGAGACGGAGGAGGTGTCCTTGAAGGGGTCGCCCACGGTGTCGCCGACCACGGTGGCGGCATGGAGCGGCGTGTGCTTCTGCTTCAGTTCCACTTCGACGATCTTCTTTGCGTTGTCCCACGCGCCGCCTGCATTCGCCATGAAGATGGCCTGGAAGAGTCCGAAGAACGCCATGCCGATCAGGTATCCAATAAAGAAATACGGATTGAAGAACGGCAGCGCGAGGGCGAAGCAGAAGATCACGACAAAGATGTTCACCATTCCGCGCTGCGCGTACTGGGTGCAGATCTTCACCACCTCCTTGGATGCGTCGACCGAGGCTGCCGCCGCGTCGAGCTTCATGTTCTCCTTGATGTAAACGACGGCACGGTAGGCGCCCGTGACGACGGCCTGGATGGAGGCGCCCGTGAACCAGTAGATCACGCTGCCGCCCATCAGCAGGCCGAGGATCGCTTCGGGATGCACGAGCGAGAGTTTCTCGATGACGCCGCCAAACGCCTGCTCGAGCATGAGGATGATGCCGAACACCATGGTCGTTGCACCGACGACCGCCGTGCCGATCAGGACCGGCTTGGCGGTGGCCTTGAAGGTGTTGCCTGCACCATCGCCCTTTTCCAACTGGTATTTCGCATTTCCAAAGTCAGGAGAGAAACCGAACTTTGACTTGATGTCGGCGGCAACATTCGGACGGCCTTCGATCTGCGATAGCTCGTACACCGATTGCGCGTTGTCCGTCACCGGACCGAAGCTGTCGACCGCAATGGTTACCGGACCCATCCCAAGAAATCCGAACGCCACCAGGCCGAAGGCAAAGATAGGCGCCGCGAACTGGATGTCCGCGGGCATCATCCCGATAACGCTTGCGTGCTGCGAGAAATGGTAGGCACCGGCCATCAGAAGCAGGATGGTGAGCCCTTTCCAGAACCCGGAGAAATTGCCTGCCACGAGACCGCTCAGGATGTTGAGCGATGCCCCTCCCTGTCGCGATGAGGTCACGATCTCCTTCACGTGCCGACTTTCCGTCGACGTGAAAACCTTGGTGAACTCAGGGATGATTGCGCCGGCGGCGGTGCCGAGCGAAATGATGGTTGAAAGCACCCACCACAGGCCGGGGTGTCCGGCGAGCGGTGCCAGAAGAAGGTAGCTGGCGAAGTAGGTGACGACGATGGAAACAAACGACGTGATCCAGACAAGATTGGTGAGCGGCTGCTCGAGGTTGAAGTCCTTGCTTCCGCCGTACAGGAGGCGGCTCACCCACTCGTTCAGGAGATAGCTGACAAGCGATGTGATCACCATGAGGATGCGCATGGCGAAGAGCCAGACGATCAGCGTCCCGCAGAGAACTGGACTGGTGACGAGCGCGAGCGCGAGAAAGGCGATCAGCGCGACGCCCGTGACACCGTAGGTTTCAAAACCGTCCGCGGTGGGACCGACAGAGTCACCGGCGTTGTCGCCCGTGCAATCGGCGATCACGCCGGGATTCCGGGGGTCGTCTTCGGGAAGGTTGAAGACGATCTTCATCAGGTCGGCCCCGATATCGGCGATCTTGGTGAAGATGCCGCCGCAGATGCGCAGGGCGGATGCGCCGAGGGATTCACCAATCGCGAAACCGACGAAACAAGGGCCTGCGAGATTTGAGGGCAGGAACGCGAGAATCCCGATCATGAACAGCAGTTCGATCGACACCAGGAGCATGCCGACGCTCATGCCTGAACGCAGCGGGATGCCGAGCGTCGCAAGGGGATTTCCCTTCAGGGATGAGAATGCGGTGCGGGAGTTGGCAACGGTGTTGATGCGGATACCGAACCATGCGACACCGTAGCTGCCGAGGATACCCAGCACGGAGGAGGCGAGGATGATGAGGATGTGACTGAACGACTCCTTCACCAGCCCCCCGAAGTAGTACGCCATGCAGAGTGCGATGAGGACCCACAGTGCGATGAGGAACTTGCCCTGCTGGGCCAGGTAGGTCTTGCAGGTTTCCCAGATGATATTGGAAACCCCGGACATCGACTCATGAACCGGCAGCGCCTTGGTCTTCAGGTACTGGAACCATCCGAAGATGATTCCGACCACGCAGACAGCGAGGCCGATCATGAGGATCTGGTGTCCGCTGACGCTGCCGTCGAAGAACGACACGGCATCGAGCCTTGGGATTTTGATGTCAGCTTCACTGGCGGAAGCCGCCGAAACGAACGCGACCCATGCGGCCGCGGCTGAAACACAACGCCACGTTTTTGATAGCATAATGGGGAGTAACTCTGGCCGGATCCTGCCTTCTGTGTTGAATGGGGCGAGCCAATTCAATGCAGCGGAGGATTTTGTCGTCGGGAGGCCCGCAATTGCCCGGTCGTTTCCGTTGAAATTGTAAGGAAAAAACAACTACGGCTTGTCTCGGTCCCGGGGCGGCGCCAGCCGTAGCATGCGCCGCAGGACCCAACAGAATGCGAGTGTGTCCAGGAACGGAAAGATCGCCATTTTTCGGAAGGTATAGTTCGCAACACCGGCAGTGCGCGCCCGGTGGGCTACCGGAATTTCCCGGACCCTCCATCCGCCCGAGACCGCGCAGGCGGGGATGAATGAATAGAGCGTCTTGAAGGGTGGCATGGATCCAAGAACTTCCCTCCGGAAAAGGCGCAAGGCGCAGCCGCTGTCGCTCACACCGTCCTGCAGGAGCAAACGACGGACGTTGTTCGCGATGCGTGACATCACCCGCCGTCCCAGGCTGTCCTGACGTCCCTGGCGCGCGCCCACCACCATGTCCGCGCTTTCGCGATGCGCCCACAGTTTCACTAGTTCGAGAGGAGGATTCTGGCCGTCGCCGTCGAGCGTCGCCACCCACTTGCCGCGGACGCGCTCAAATCCCCGCCACAAGGCGATCGCCTGACCGCCGTTCACACCGAGGGGAACGACCTGCAGGACAGGCCAGGTGGCGGCGATGGACTTCAGCGCTTCCAGCGTTGTGTCCTTGCTGCAGTCATCGACGGCAATGATTTCGACCGTCGTCCCCAGCATCTCAACCGCTTTGCGCAATTCTGCAAAGAGCGGTGGGATGTTGTCCGCCTCGTTGTAGAAAGGGATGACGATGCTGAGCTCCATGGGGGAACCTTCGTCGGGGGGAAGAGGAAAGGCGCTCATCGAAGGGAGGACTCGCAGACATCGCCGGCGGGGGGCGTTGGGCGCACCGGCGCCCGGCCGCCAATCGGGCTTGAGAGAACTGGAAGCCGGGCACGCAGGCTTGGCAAGCTTGAGAGCGCAATTGAGCGGCTCGAGGTCCGCTGACGGGCGGGCCGGGTACACCTCCTTCGGGGGAGCCGCGGCGGTGCGGCGCTCATCCATCGCCGCTCGCCGTCGAAGGTCCGGTCAATTCTGCGCTTCGCTGCCGGGTGCAGGGGGCGTCTGCTTTGCCTGCAGTTCGTGGGCGAGCTCCGTCATGTCCTTGTGCATTGCCGCGTCTTCTGGTTTCTTGGGGAGCTGGGTATTCGCGGCATTGACGGTTGCTACCGCGATAGCCGCGGCGGCGGGAATGACATGCTTGAGCGGTGATGGCCCGTGCTCCTGCTGTGCGGCCACGGACTTGCGGGCTGCTTCGACCGACTCCCGGTGATCCGCGCGCGCTCCTTCATCGAGGATGGACTGTGGCACCGCCTTCAGTCCCCAGATGAATCCGGTCCAGGAGAGCATCTTGAGGAGGTAGTAGGTGATGTCGATTTCCCACCAGTAGAATCCATTGCGCGTGCTCGATTGGTAGCGGTGATGATTGTTGTGCCAGCCTTCGCCGAGCGTGATCAGCGCGAGAATGAAACTGTTCCGGGAGTCGTCGTCGGTCTTGTAGCGGCGGCGTCCCATGAGATGCGCCATCGAGTTGATGCAGGCGGTGCCATGGAAGAGCGCGGTGGTGCTGATGAAAAACGCCCATACGAGCATCTGGAGACCGTTGGTTCCAAGGCCCGGAGCGTAGCGCTCCATCAGAACACCCGAGAGGTAGATCGAAGCCGCGAACACGGCGGGCACGACCAGATCAAAACGGTTCAGCCAGACCAGTTCCTTGAATTTTGCGAGGTCCTTGATCTTGGAATAGTCCGTCGGAAAATTGCGGCGACTCGTGATCCAGCCGATGTGCGACCACCAGAAGCCGTGCACATGGGGCGAATGCGCGTCTTCGGGGCCATCGGAGTGCTGGTGATGGTGACGGTGATGATAGGCCCACCAGAGCGAGCCCCGCTGCACGGTGGTCCCTGCGAAGAGTGCCATCAGAAACTGACCGACGCGACTGGTGCTGTAGGTCTTGTGGGAAAAGTACCGGTGATGCACGCCTGTGACGGCGAACATGCGGATGAAATACAGCGCCACGGCGGAGATCAGTGCGACCGGGCTGACACCCACCCAAATGGCGCCCAGGCAGCCGAGATGGAGCGCGACGAATGGCATAACCCGCGTCCAGTCGACCTTGTCGGGTTCGTTGCGAACCCTCGACGCACCCTCCGGGCAGTAGTCAGAATCAAACCATTGTACAAACGGCGTGAAGAATCGGGAGAATTTCGTGCTGCTCGCTTTTTCCTGCGTGGCGTTGGTTTCGGACATGGAAGGGGTTCACCATCGGTCCGTCTGGTGGCAAGGCAAGTGGAGTTTTCCGCTTCTGCCTACAATTGAGCGTGAAGATTCCAAGTATCAGCGGAGCTTGTAGCGAACTGGCCACACGCAGCTGGTGACCGCTCCGGACTATTTAACGCCAAAAACGTAGGTGACCCCGCTGGCTGCGCCGACCGCGAGGAGCGTGTCGTCTCCGGACCAGGCGATGCGGCTCACCTTGCTGGGAAGCTTGATGGTTGCGCGAAGCGGACTGGATCGCTCGGGGCTCCAGAGGCGGACCATGCCGTCCTCGCTTCCGGTTGCGAGGAGCCCGTGGCCATTTTGAAATGCGACTGCGCAGAGTCTTGCCTCGTGGGGAAGCATTGCCGGTTCGCGTCCCTCCGGGCCGTTGCCCTGGCAATCCCAGACGCAACCCTCGCTGCCACCACTGGTGGCGAGCCAGCGACCCGTGTGGTCAAAGCAGACCTCCTGCACCTTGCCCTCGTACCCGCTCATGTGAAACTCGAAGCCGGATTCGGGGATCCAGAGATGCACGCTCGGGTCATGATTCCCCGAAACCAGCCACTTGCCGTCGCACGACCAAGCCAGTTTGTGAATGCTGTTCGAGTAGGCGAATTCCTTGAAGGCAGTGAGGCTGTCGGCATCCCAGAGGCAGACTCCTCCGAAATAGGCGACCGCCAAGAGGCGACCCGAGGGAGACCATGCGAGCGCGGAGATGGACTTCGGAGCGATGGGAAACGTGTGGTGCACGCTGCCATCGGGCCGCAGCAGTCTCAGGTTCCGGCCCGCAGCGGCGGCGAGCAGCGCCGGGCGTTCTGCGGACACGGATTTCTGTGGACGCCATGCGAGGTGCTCGACCCAGGCGCGTTCAAAGGCGAACGTGTGTGAATCCTGATTTGCGACCACATCCCGCCAGACGATGCGCCCATCCTGACCTCCGGAAACGAGACCCGAGGCGCTCCAGGCGAGAACATTGGTGCCGTCTTCGTGCCCTTCAAAGGAGGCGCGGTTCGAGCCGTCCCTGCCACCGAAGACCACGATGGGCCCCGCCGCCGATGCGACCGCCAGGTAGTCGCCCGCGGGAGACCACGCGAGGTCGATGACGTAGTCGTCCAACGATGCTGCCCACTGTTTGACCAGTTCCATGGTTGCCCGAACAAAAGGGACGCGGGGAGGCGGGTCAAAGCCGACTTTGGGTCGAATGACGTCGGGATGCTGGGCCTATTTCACGGTTCGCAACTGCACGCTGTCGACGAGCCGGTTTGCGGAAAGGATGTCGGTGGCGATGACGAGTTTGTCGCCATCCTTGATCCGACCTTCGCGTTGCAGGAATCCGATGGCGCGGCCTATGGTCAGGTCGGGATCGGAGTCGAGCTGCATGAAGAAGGGTTCAACTCCCCGGAGGATCCGCAACTGACGCAGCGTCTGGATCGATGGCGTGAAGGCGAAGATCGGTGCGAGGTGGGGTCGCATTGCAGCGAGCCCTGCCGCCATGAACCCGCGTCGGGTGAAGGTGAGGATTGCACAGTCGTCGAGTTCGTTGGCGAGCTGCACCGCGGACTGAAGAAGTTTGACCTTGTCTCCATCAAGGTAGCGGGGCTCCAGAAAAATCGGTGAGGGCAGCCCCTCGATGCGAACGGCGATGCGGTTGAGCACCTCGACGCATTCCGCGGGGAATTTTCCGATGGTTGTTTCGCCGGACAGCATCACGCAGTCGGCGCGTTCAAAGACAGCGTTGGCAACGTCGGTGATTTCCGCACGCGTGGGAACAGGGTTCGCGATCATCGACTCCAGCATGTGGGTCGCGACGATCACCGGACGTCCGTAGTTGAAGCAGATTTCACCGGCCCGCCTTTGGATGATGGGCAGTTCCTCCAGCGGGCACTCGATGCCGAGGTCCCCGCGTGCGATCATGAGGGCGTCGCTCGCGCGCACGATCTCCTCGAGATTGGCGACGGCGGACTGGTCCTCGATCTTCGCGATGATCTGTGCGGAGGAATTGTGCTCGCGAAGAAACTCCCGAAGCGTTTCCACGTCGTCCGCCTTTCTCACGAATGAGAGGGCGACAAAGTCGATTCCCTCCTCGATACCGACCAGTGTGTCTCTGCGGTCCTTCTCCGTGAATGCGGGCAGATTCACGGTCACACCGGGCAGATTGATGTGGCGGCGTGACTTCAGTTCACCCGGCACGAGCACGCGGCACCGGATTTTTGCCTCCCGTTTTTCGAGAACCTCGAGCTGTATAAGGCCGTTGTCGACGAGAACGGTGTCGCCCACGGCAATGTCCTTCACCAGGCCCTTGTAATTGACGTCGACCGAGCGCACCTCTTCGAGATTCGGCTCGCCCGCCCTGGCGCCGGGCTTGACTGTGAAATCAAAGACCTCGCCCGCTTTCAGCTCAATCGGATGTTCGAGGTCCCCGGTGCGGATTTCGGGTCCCTTGATATCCATCATGATTGCGACTTCCCGCTCGACGCGTTTCGAGATCTCACGAATCCGTTGAATTGTCGTTCGCGTCCACTCATGGGTGGCATGGGCCATGTTCAGCCGAACGATGTCAGCGCCGCCCCGGAGGAGCGTTTCCAGCATCGCCTCGCTTTCGGTGGCCGGTCCGAGGGTTACGATGATCTTGGTGCGCCGAAACGCGGCAATGGGTCGCGATGAACTCATGGGTTGAGTTTCCTACAGGGGTTCCGACTGCGGCGCAAGCGGGGTCGGCATGATTCTGTCATGACCCGCCCGTCGGCGCTTCGCGCAGCAGCTACCATTCAAAGGTGGACGTTCCGCCGCCGGGAGCGACGACGTTGAAATCGCAGGTCAGACGTGCGCGCAGCGGGGACAGCATGGTTTCAACGGCATCGAGGCTGTTGCAGTCGCGTGAGAGGTGAGTGAGAAAGACATGTCGCCAGCGTGGCTGGGTGAAGCCGGAGAGCAGTTCGTGCACGCTTTCGTTGGAGAGGTGTCCGTGCCGCCCGCAGATGCGCTGCTTGGTCGACCACGGGCGTGTCACGCAGGCCTTGAGCAGCGCGGGGCAGTGATTCGATTCAACGACGAGCGAATCGCAGTCGTTCAGCCGTTCGCGGACATGCTGCGGCACATGACCGAGGTCGGTGAGCCAGGCGAGAGATTTCCTCGGGTGGAAGAGATCGTCGGCAAAGCCGGTGGAAAAGCGAAATCCAACGGGGTCGTGGGCGTCATGCGGCACCGAAAAGGTGTCGACCTCGAGATCGCGAAAGCGGAAGCGGGAGCCGGTTTCAAATATCTGCCAGCATGGCTGGCGGTCGAGGGTGGCCTGCACGGCGCGCATGGTGGCGGCGTTGGCGAAAACCTTCAGGTCGGGAAACCTCGCGAGCCCGGAGAGCCCGATCGTGTGGTCGCTGTGGTCATGGGTGACAAACACAGCGTCGATGGCTTCCAGCTTTTCCCCGGCCTCGGCAAGCAACGCACGGATGCGACGGGCGGAGTAACCGGCGTCGATGAGCACCCGTGCCTGCTCGGTCTGCAGAAGGGCACAGTTGCCGGAACTACCGCTGGCGAGAATGCGAAGCTTCATGGATCTGACAGACGGGTTCAACGGGCGCGCCGCGAAACCCGCAAGCGTGAACTCGTCGATGCCCTGTATTTTGCAGCGCCGAGGCGCATGGCGCCACTGAACCGGGAATTTTTGCAGACCATAGGAATGGGCCATTTCCACGCTGGAGCAGGGGCACGCTTCGTCGTGACCGGTTTGGAGAGTAGGGTGACCTTTCAGATCCCCTGGTTCGAAACGCGTCTCGCGAGAGAGGGAATGGCTAGGGGCGAATGGACTGGCGCTGGAATGCGGTGGGCGGTCCCGGGCACGACGACGCGTGCCCCACCACGTGGGGGAATTTGTGGTTGTTTGAGGGTCGAAGGACGGTTGTAGGTCTATTTTGATCTCTTGGTGCGGTGACTGAGGCATAGCCTATGCCGAGGAGCAGACCCAGAACGTGTACGAGCGGGACGGGCTCGAAGGGTAGGGCTGCATCGACGCTGGCGAAGGCGGATTGTCGGGTGGCGAGTTCGTAGCCGCACTTCATGAAGAATCCGATCAGCAGCAGGCTGCTAAGTCCCATCAGTCGTGGGTTTCGCAGTTTCCGTCCGAGCTCCATCAATCGCTGCGCGATGAATCCGAAAAGGGCTGAATCGATTCCGGAGAGCCCGCGGTAGCTCACGAGGTGTGGGGGAAGCCAGAGCACGGATGCCGTGGTGGCCGTCAAGGGGCGCAACGTGACGACCGGTCGGCAGGGGCGCTTCTGGAGCGATGAGGTGACCGTGCCGAATGTGCTCGGCCCGTGGGCGGGTCCGCTCTCGGTCTATGCCAACAAATCGGTCGGCGGGAGCAGCGTCATGCGGATCGATTCGCGCTCAGCCGCCATCCCCGCCGTGGCGCAGAGTATCACCTATGACCTCGACGGAAACACGCTTTCCGACGGACTCTGGGACTACCAGTGGGACGCCGAGAATCGCCTGGTCCGCCTTGAAACCACGGTCGCCGCGAGAAGTGGCGGCATCGCCCACCGCATCATCAATTTTACCTACGACTACCTGGGACGCCGGGTCCAGAAGCAGATGATCGATGGCGTCACGGTGACGGAGCTCTCCTCGGCACGTTACATCTACAACGGCTGGGACATCATCGCGGAATATTCCGTCCTCAATGGCTCCACCCT
>CAUJJL010000076.1 GCA_963205455.1 Verrucomicrobiota bacterium | reverse complement strand
AGCCATTGCCGTCGGTTGGTTTTGGAGGCGCTCGCTCTTCCTTTGATTCCTGCTCTATCAGCAGGCATCCCAGGGCGATGGCAAGGACCAGAAAAAACGCAATGAGACGCCATCCCGCAAAATCCACATAGTAGGGCTCAGGTGGGCGGAAGCGCTGGGGAGCGAACACGTAGTTCGGAGGGTAAACCTCGACCTGGGTAAGGACCGGCCACCCCCATCCGTCCCAGAACGCCTCTCGGCGCGCGTGGGGAAATGCTGCGTTTAGTTTCTTCAGCACCTCTGGATTGGTGCCCTCAAACACCATGAACACCGTCGGCTTGTCGATCGGAGGAATGCTCTTGAGCAGTTCCTGTTCGCTAAGATTTCGCCCGTCAATCTGAGGTGTGAAAAACTGAAAGGTCTCCTGCTCCCACTTGAACTCCGGACTGATGAGATAGACGCGATGTTCCTTCGAAAAGCTGCGGATCTGCCGCATCGCAATCACCCGTCCCGCAGCGTGATCCCGGGCAAACCGATAGTACACCTCCCAGTTGTGAACACCGGAAAAGAGCACGACTGCCGCCAGGCCCGCTGGTGCGAGTTTTTCGACGATGCCACGGCATTCGATCGTCACCCGCCTGAAGAGCCGCTCGATGCCGATCGCGGCGATCAATGAAAGCGCTGGAACCGCAATATTGAGATGCGGCCAGAATGGCGGATCAATCGTCAGAATTCCCCCAAAAAGAAAGGTCGCACCAGCCCAGAGCAGAAGGAATGCATGCGTGAAGCGCAGACACCGCCGCAGACAGTATCCAAGTCCCAATATGAAGCTGATCGCCGCGAATGCTCCCAGCATCGGCTTTCTCAGATGACAGATGGTGCTTTCATCAGGGAAATAGAACGGCGCGAGGAGCGTGCGCTTGGTCTGTTCCCAGAGCACGACCATCACATTGCCGTCAGCGTTGTATTTTTGGGTAAGATGCGTCCACGCAGGTTTCGTCCAGAGAATCACATCCTGGCCTCGGCCCCTGAACTGCGCAAAATCAAGCACGCCATAAATCAGATTCGGCCCAAACACCACAAGCATACCAAGCAGCGCGACCGCCCAGTGACTGTACCCAACCTGACTGTGCTTCTTTCGCTGGAACCACCAAAGTACAAACAGCCCGATCGCAAGCACCGGTCCAATGCGTGCCGAATAGTAATCAAGCAGGCCCGCCCCCAACCCAACGCCGCCAAGGGCAAAGCTCAGCAACCGCCCGGTGCGAAGGCCGTGTACGAGAAAGAGTCCTGCAGCCGCCACAAACAGCGTCGCCAGCGGCCCGAAGACCTGACGCGAAAAATGAATGTGCACATAGTTGAAGGCCAGGAATGCCGCCGCCAGCAGCCCCACCCATCGGTTGAACAGGATCCTCCCATAGCCATACACCACGATGCAGGTCGCACTTCCCGCAAGGATGCTGAACATGCTGAGCCCGGCCAGCGACACTCCAAACAGTCGCATCGACCACGCTATGAACTGATGCTCCGAAAGCGAATGCACCGTCATCGCCATGCCCACCCAGCGCCAGTCATTGTTCTCGATCAGGCGCCGCGAGCGCAGGCCCATGATCGATACATCGTTGTCCACATGCAGCGGCAGCCTGTCGATGTCGTTGTACCGAAGCATGAACGCCAGAAAGACAATGATGACAAGCAGCAGGTACTCCCAGGCTGCGATCGAACGCAGCGACTTCAGGCTGATCTGTCGCCACAGGGGAATCAGCAGCAGCACGATGCCCAGCAGCCAGGTCCACCGCACAACCGGTGTCTCCCCCATCACCAGGTAGATGACGTTGGAAAGGAGATATGCCGTAAACGCGGGAAAAAACGCACGAAGCCCCGGCGTCCGCGAGGGGGAGATCCCATCCGCCGGCGTCCATCGGGGAAGGTCATCCTGCCTTCTGAACACCCAGATACTGGCGCCGATGGCCAGGAAAAGGAATACCGCACCCGCAACCTGCCTCTTCCCCCAGATGTCACCGCTTGTATCGTTGAACCGGGTGATGAATTCACCCGTAAAGAAATAGTTGCTGAGCAGTGCGAACAGGACAGCCGGCAGATAGGCCAGAAGCGATCCAACGGGCTTACGGGGCGTCAATGTCATGCTACGGGTAAATCTTCTGGGTAACGCTTGCGGGTAGAGGGATCGGAACACTTCCCGTAGGTCATTAGGAAAGTCTTTCGGATCTGAACGCGGAAAGACAAGCCATCGCTCCCAGGTTTTGAAATTTCCATCTTTAGTCCACAGCCAACGATCGCCAGGCTCCCACCATGCCCACATCACCCTTTCACCCCTCTCCCACCGCTCCGCTGTCACGTCGCCGTTTTCTCCTCGACTCCACGCTGGCCGTTTCTGCCTTTAGTCTCGCTTCAAGGAGCGCGTTGGCTGCGACCAAACCCTCCGGCAATACCGGTGGCGTCCGTTGGCCAATAGCGGTTTTTTCCAAGGCTTTCCAACACCTGGATGCCGAGAGGACTGCCGAGCTTGTCGCTTCGATCGGTTTCAACGGCATCGAATGTCCCGTTCGCCCCAAGGGACAAATCGAACCGGAAAAGGCACCGGATCTCCTTCCCGTCTTCGTCGATGCCCTGAGAAAGCGCGGATGCGACATGCTGGTCGCGACAACCGATATCACCCGCATCGACCAGAAATATGCGGACACGACCCTGCGGGCGCTTTCAAAGCTGGGGGTCAGGCGCATTCGACTCGGCTACTACAAGTACGACCTCTCCCGGTCACCGGCCGATCAGCTCGCCGATGTGGGCGCGCAATTGAAGGACATCGCTGCAGCCTGCTCGGAGCTTGGAATCCAGGCCGGATACCAAAATCACTCCGGCCGAAACTACGTGGGCGCGCCAGTCTGGGACATCTATTCCGCAATCAAGGACCTGGATCCGCGTCACATCGGCTTCTGCTTCGACATCTGTCACGCAACGATCGAGGGAGGGCTTGATTGGCGAATCCAGGCAAAGCTCGCTGAACCGCATCTGACCGCAGTCTACCTCAAGGACTTCATCTGGACACAAACCGACAAGGGCTGGATCCCGGTACAGTGCCAGCTGGGCAAGGGCACGGTCGATCGCTCCTTTCTCGCGACACTGAAGGAATCAGCCTACCGCGGCCCGCTCTGCCAGCACCATGAGTACCGCTGGAAGGACGACGCCGAATTGATCGTCAAGATGCGCGAGGACCTGAGCATGCTCAGGCAATGGCTGGCCGCGTGATGATCTGCCGCCGAACGAATCAAGACTGATCGCACTCCCGAGTCCTCTGCAGGCCACTGCAGAAAGGTACGCTTCAGTGACCCGCGCGGACCTAAACGACCATTCTGGACTACCCGCGCTCGTCTCGCTCTATTTCGTCACCCGGAACTGGAGGAATGTCCGGAACCCTTGCGAGCACGTCGTCAACTTGGCGCCAATTGACCCGCTGGACGCGTGAGCCAATCCGTTCACGCGCAGACCAAGCAGACACCTGCGCGGCAAGTGCGATGGCGACAATCTGGTCTACAGGCACGAGTTCCTTTCTTGCCAACTCGTGAACCTGCTGAAGCAGCAAATCAGGTACTTTGGCCTCAAGCGTGCTCATGATTCGGATTGGGCCTTTAACATGGCGAGAAACTCCGAAGGTTTCAAGAGGTGAATCCCAAGCGTCTCTGCTGGCACGAGATGCCGCGTATTGAAGCTGATGATCCGCATGGCCCCCGATTCATGCGCCAGCTGCACGAGAGGTTCGTCGTCTGCATCGGGAAGTACAGGCGTCCAACCCGGGGCGAGCGGCCATTCCTCTCCACGGGCACAGAGAAAATTCAGGATGTTGTCGACGTCAGATTCCGAGAGATGCAGCCCGCCTTCGCGTTTCAAGAGTTCCTCATACTCATACAGCAGATGATTGCTGAGCATCACAGACCAATCCCCGCGACGCAGGCGCCGAAGCAACTCAAACGAAGCACCCTGCCGGGAACGAAAGGCGGCGACCAGCACGTTTGTGTCCATGACCGCTCGGAGGAGGCTCATAGATGCTTATCCTTTTTCGGAGAGAGTGGATGCATGAGACTCTCGCCTGACAAGGCAGTTTAGCCGGTGAAGGTGCGACAGGACCTGAGCATGCTCAGGCAATGGCTGGCCGCGTGAGGCCGAGAGCACGGCGCTACTCCAAGCCCAATGCCAAGCGCCCGGCCGGGGTGATCATCTGCGGGGTCCAGACGGGATCCCAGACGATGTGGACGCGCGCGCTGCCCACATCGGGCAGCATGGCCACCTTCGCCTGCGCATCCTGCGCGATCACTGGTCCCATCCCGCACCCTTGGGCGGTCAGCGTCATCTTTACTTCGACCGCGTGTTTTCCCTCTTCGTTGCGCTCGACTGCCACATCATACACGAGGCCTAGGTCGACAATATTGACCGGTATCTCGGGATCAAAACAGGTCTTGAGAACATCCCAGACAAGTTGCTCGCTGAATGCCACTGCGTCGGTGGAAGAATCGGATGCTTCACGCGAAGGATTGCGCGTGTAGCCTTCGATTGCGTCGGCATCGTCTCCAGAAATCCGATACAGTCCCCTGTCGGTGCGCACCGTGATGTTTCCGCCAAGCGCCTGGGTGACGAATACGCGCGTGCCTGCTGGGAGGGCAACGGCATTGCCCGCCGGAATCAGGGTGGCGGCAATTTCGCGGGAGAGCGAATGTTCCTTCGAGTATGGCATGGTAATCTTGTCTGAGGGGTGAATGCGCCAAACCTATCGCACGACGATCTCCAGCGGCAACCGTGCATAAAGGTGGCTCGGATCGTTGAACTGCGTCAGCCTCGCCGCCTGCTCGCGCAGACGCTGGCTGATTTCTCCCACGATGCCCGACCCAGAAACGGAGGACTGCATGCCTTCGACCAGTTCACGCAAGGTGTCCTGAAACGACTTCGCGCGAGGATACTCAACGACGCTGTAGGCATCACCCAAACTCGCCTTCTCCGCGGCATACGCAATGGCGGCGTCAAGGCCTCCGATTTCATCAACCAGGCCCACCTTCAGTCCATCCGCCCCCGACCAGACGCGGCCCTGCGCGATCTCCTTCACTCGTTCTGGCGCGAGTTTGCGCGCCTCGCCCACGCGGGACAGGAATTCCGAGTAGATCCAGTCCGCGTCGCGCTGGAAGAGCGCGAGTTCCTCGGGGGTCTTGGGACGCGATATCGTGCCGAGGTCGGCGAATTTTCCGGTCTTCACCACGTCAAACGTCACCCCCAGTTTCGACGCCAGTCTTTCAACATCGAGCAGGATGGAAAACACGCCGATCGATCCTGTGATGGTTGCATCCTCGGCAAAGATGCGATCGCCGAACGAAGAGATCCAATAGCCGCCCGAGGCCGCATACCCTCCCATTGAGATCACCGTTGGCTTCACCTCGCGGGTGAGCCTGACCTCACGGAGAATGTGTTCCGACGCAGTTGCAGAACCGCCCGGACTGTTGACCCGAATCACGACAGCCGCGATCTGGGGATCCTGCCGCAGGCGCCTCAACTCCCGCGAAAAACTTGCGCCGCCGACTTCGCCATGACGGCCCTCACCATCGACGATCGCACCCTCGGCATAGACCACCGCCACTTTGCCCCGCTTCGCGGCGGAAGTACCCGACTTGACCGCACCCGCCACAACCGTGCTCGCGGGGATTGTCTTCGCATAGTCGGCCAGGCCAATCTGTTTGAAACTTTCCTTGGTTCCCGTCTGTCCCGTCCTCTTTTTCAAATCGGCAATCACCTCATCCCGGTAGGCAACACGGTTCACCAGCTTGGAAGCCAACGCCACCGTGGATCGAATATTGCCCTCGGTATCGACGAGCGACTGCAAGGTCTCCGGCGTCATGTCCCGGGCAGTCGCAATCGGATCACGGACAGTTTGCCAGAGGTCATCAAGGAGCTTCTGCAGTTGTTCCCGATTCTCCGCACTCAAGTCCTCGCGAAGAAACGGCTCCACCGCGGACTTGTATTTTCCGACCCGCGCGACCTGCACGCCGACTCCCAACTTGTCCAAGGCACCGGCAAAAAACATCGGTTCGCTCGCCAGACCTGGCAGGGCCACCTGACCATAGGGGTCGAGGATCAGTTCCGACGCGACCGAGGCGAGATAGATTTCTCGTGTGCCGGCATCGCTCAGGTAGGCTACCACAGGTTTTCCAGTATCGCGAAACTTCGTGATGGCGTCCCGCACTTCCTTCAGTGCCGCGAGGCTCGATCCATAGTCATTCGGAACCATACGGCCAGTGATCAACATCCCCTTTATGCGGGCATCGTCCGCAGCGGCATGCAGCGCGCCCGTCACGGCACGCAGCTGCAGCGCTTTCGGGCGATCGGGCTGCTCAAGAGAGGAGAAAACCTCCAGTGGATTGATCTGCGGCGGAGCATCGGAAATGTCCGCATTGAGATCGAAAACGAGATACGCGCCGTCCTCGACCATCACGGGCTTGGAGCCCGAGGTCGCCATCGCCACGAAACCCACGAATCCGAAGACAGCGACGACCACCAGAAGACCGAAGGCAAACAATGCCGCCATCGTGCCGAGCATGGAGGCGAAAAACGTTTTCATAGGCCGCCACCTTACCCGGGCCACGGCATTGAGCTAGGGAAAAATTTCCGGTCGGAAACGGCACCCCAGAAACGCGACAAATCCCTTCCCCGCGCCGCCGTTCGCTCCTGATGCAGGCTCTTCACAGCCATCAGCTTTCATGCTATTGTGTCGAATAGCCACCTGTGCATATGAGCGATCCCAAGGAACTGCTGACCACGAATCGAAAGGCGCTGTCGGTCAACCTCGACGACAGCAAATACGGCACGTTTGCAGAAATAGGTGCGGGACAGGAAGTTGCCCGTGTATTTTTCCAGGCCGGTGGAGCGGCAGGGACCATCGCCAAGACCATCTCGGCCTATGACATGACGTTCAGCGACGCCATCTACGGCAAGTCGGCGCGCTACGTTTCGCGGGAGCGTCTGGGTCTCATGCTTGAGCACGAATTCAATCTTCTGCAGGAACGGCTCGCCGGGCAGCGAGGCGATCGAACCACCTTCTTCACCTTTGCCGACACGGTCGCCGCCAAGAGCTTCAAGGGAAACAACGAATGCCACGGCTGGATGGGCATTCGTTTCCAAACCGAGCCGCATTCGGAACCGAGCGACATCCTGATGCACGTGCGCATGTGGGACAAGGAGAACGTCCTTCAGCAGCAGGCGCTCGGAATCGTTGGTGTGAACTTGATCTACGGCGCGTTCTTTTTCCGCGACGATCTGAAGAAACTCATCCGTTCACTTTCCGACAATGTCGGCGAGGATCGCATCGAGGTCGACATGCTCAAGTTCAGCGGACCCGCATTCAAGAACGTCGACAACCGTCTCACTTCGCTCTACCTCGTCGAATTCGGACTCACCAATGCCGTGATGTTCGGTCCGGGCGGAGATGTCCTGCAACCCTCGGAGGTTCTCTACAAAAAGGCGATTCTCGTCGAGCGAGGAAGCTTCCGGCCCGTCACCCACGTCAACGTCGACATGCTCAACTGCGCGTGCGCGCAGTTTGTCCAGGAGCCGCTGGTCAAGGGCAAGGACACGGTGGTGCTGATGGAGATCACGATGAACAATCTTCTCGCGGGCGGAAATCTCGACGCCCCCGACTTCCTCTCGCGCGTCGACCTGCTCGCAGACATCGGCATGACAGTGCTGATCTCCAATTACTCCGAATACTATCGCCTGACGTCCTACTTCCGGCGCTACACGAAGGAGATGATTGGCGTTCCGATGGGCATCAACAACCTCCTCGAGGTTTTCAACGAGAAGTATTACGAGCACCTGGAAGGCGGCATTCTCGAGGCCTTTGGCCGCCTGTTTAGAAACTCGGTCAAGCTGTACATCTACCCGATGCACCAGAATGCCTATGAGCACTACATCGCCGACATCCAGGGCAACGGCAACTCCCATCAGGTCTCGACGAATGCATTCTCATCGGGAGTCCTTATCACCGCAAAAAACCTTCAGGTCGCGGACCGTCTGAGGAACCTCTACGCGCACCTTCTGGAAAATCATTTCATCGACTGCATCGTGGGATTCGATCCCACGATCCTGAATATTTTTTCGCGCGACGTCCTGCAACGCATCAAGGACAACTCTCCGTCCTGGGAACGCATGGTGCCCGAGCCCGTCGCTGCGGCGATCAAGCGACGCCGACTCTTTGGTTACACAGGTGATGCCTCCTCCGATCAAGGCAGCGGCAAGCCTCCCGCGCGCCTCGACGCGTCAGATCCGCTCGCGGGACTTGTCTGAAAGGCAAGTCCGGCCGTGACCGCGCATCCGGCGCGTCTTTTCTGCCAGGCATCACCCTTCCTGCATAGGCCTTGATTCTGCAGGTGTGCGCACTGTTCACCGGCGCACGGTCGGCGAGCGCTGAGTTGCAGGCGTTCCAGGGCATTTCATGAAGCATTCGGCAAGCGAGGCGCATCAGAAAATCCTGCCATTGCCTCAATTTCTCCATGTTCAGAGCCCCCCTTCGGCTATTAGCCTTCCTCACGCCTTTCCACCCCTCGCCTTGGCAGCGATAACCTCGATCCATGAATCATCCGATGCCGTCTTTCCCTTCAGCGAAAATAGGCCCGATACTCACGCTGATTGTGGCAACTCTTCTCGCCGCCTTCATCCCCTGTTTCGCCAGGGCTGCATCGACAGGCGCCCACCCCAATGTGTTGATCATTTCCATCGACGACCTCAATGATTGGGTGGGAGCGTTTGGCGGGAATCTACAGACCCGCACGCCACACATGGACCGATTCTGTGCCGAGGGCGCCGTCTCGTTCCAGAACGCCTATTGCCCTGGCCCCGTCTGCGGGCCTTCGCGTTCCGCTTTCATCTCCGGTTTCATGCCCCATCGCAGCGGCATCTACGGAAACACGGAAAACATGCGCCGCTCGTCCCTCGTGCAGAGCCACGCAACGCTGCCTGAATACTTTGCGATGAATGGCTACCGCACGTTCAATCGCGGCAAATTTTTTCACAAACATGCGACTCCAAACGGACTCGACGAAGGTCAATGGGCTTTTACCGATTGGAGCAACACCAACGGGCGTTGGGGCGTCGATCCCGCACACCTGTTTTCGCGTCAGAAGGGCATTTACGATGGTCACAAGGGTGCGCCGACGACGAGCGATGCCCTCTTTGCCAGGGATGATGAAGGCACGGAATTCGCCTGGGGCCCCACGAAGGAAAACAAGGAATCCACCGTCGACTACCTCACCGCACAATGGGCCGCGGAGGAGTTGGGGAAACCCCACGACAAGCCATTCTTCATGGTGGTGGGCATCAGCAAGCCCCACCTGCCCTGGTACGTTCCACAGGAATATTTCGATCGATTCCCGCTGGAGAGAATCCGGATCCCGGAGTACCGTCTCGACGATCTCGACGACATCCTCACGCCATCGGGAAAGAAAAAATTCAGCGAGTCCGCCGACTTCAGGTGGGTGACGCAGAAGGACCGCACCGATCTTTTCAAACGCGCGGTGCAGGCGTATCTCGCCTCAGCGGCCTATGCGGATGACTGCGTGGGGGTGGTGCTCGATTCCCTCGCAAAGAGCGCCTACAAGGACAACACCATCGTCATGATTTTCGGCGATCATGGCTGGCACCTGGGTGAAAAGCTGCGATTCCGAAAGGCGACCCTCTGGCAGGAGGCGACGCGCCTTCCCCTCATGGTTCGCGTCCCGGGCATCACGACCACGCGCCAGGAATGCCCGCGTCTTATCAACCTGATGGACCTCTACCGGACCCTCATCGAGCTTTGCGGCCTACCTGAAAAACCAGAGATCGATGGACGCAGCTTTGTGCCGCTTCTCAAGAGCCCACAGCAGCCCTGGGCGTTCCCAACAATGACGATCAACGGAAAGGGCAATGCATCGATCCGGGACGAACGCTGGTACTACATCCGCTACGAAGACGGCACGGAGGAGTTCTATGACATGCAATCCGATCCCATGCAGTGGAGGAATCTCGCACGTTCAAAGGACCGCGACGTCGTCGCGGCAAAGAATCGTCTCGCCGCGCTTTACCCTGAGCATTTCGAACCGGGCATCTATCGCGATCCGCCGAAAAAGCAGATTCGCGTGAACAGCCCTCCCCTACCAAGTCCCAACGAGAAACGCGACCTGACGCTCCTCAAGTAGTCTCGCGGCCAGCGCCACTGGTGCGTCATCTTGCGAGCCATCAGGGATTGAGTAAGGAACCTTCAGCGTATGCGGGATGACGGGACTCCGGATTTCCCTCGGCACCACTCCACCGCGGGCCGCTCAGTACCTGTGGGGCCTCCAGAAGTCGGCTAAGGCGATTTCGGAGAAGCCGGAGGTGCGAGGGGAGGCAGGGAGGCCTTGAGGGTCAGGAATCGCTGACGCTCAGCAGGGGCAGCCGTCACCCGCAAGCCGATCTCGGCCAATACGGCGGCATCTTCAAGAAAGCCATACTGCTGCTTCAGGAGGGCTGCCTGGTAAATCCAGTCCGAGCGCTTCAGGAAGCGTTGCACCCCTTCATCGATCACGGCGAGATTTCCGGCAGTGGGGGGTGTCTCGGACTTTGACCACACCGTGGCGATCATCTCATACACTTCCGGCAAGGTCGGGGTTTGTCCTCGGGCAACAAAAAGGGGATCAAGAATATTACTCACCTGCGCGGCGCTAAGTTGCCAACCCGCGCCCAGCGGTTTCCTCATGGCTTCATCAAAGCGCAACTGCGCCAATTGAAGATAGGCCCGGGGCCGGTTCACGTTCTCCTTGGCGGCGGCCTCCAGGAACTTCCTTGCACGCGCCATCTCACCTTCCCCGTATTCGTACATCCCCAGCGAAGCCAGCAGCTGAGGATCCCGCGATCCGCGGATGTAGGGCGCAATCAATGCCATCCGCGCGGCGGCCTTGTTTCCCGCCATGCGCAGGGCCTCGCCCTTGATTCGGCCCACTTCCGCGTCGGTCGCGTCGCGGAACACCGGCTTGGGCGGAGCCTCGAATTTTGTTCCCTTCTTCGTCTGAAACACCACCGCCTTGTAGACGGTGAAATCGACGTAGCTGCGGATCTGCAGCAGCATCTGCTTGTAGGTCATCCCAAAACATTCCTTGAACAGTTCCTCGGATGGCGGCTGACCAACCAGCCTCGACAGAAACAAGAGCAGCCCTTTCTGATATTTCCCCTGATTGCCGTAGAGACACAGGTGGACAAATGCATAGGACTGCTTGGCCCAGCGGTTGCCGAGAGGATTGCGCGCGGTCGTTGAGTCCCGGGTGACACTGAACATCTCCTGCAGCGGCATCAGGGCGCGACGATGCAGGGCGTGGTTGAAATCACGGTCCTCTACTGCGCCCTCAATCGAAACCTCATTGGGATCCTCCACCTTGCCAATGACGATACGCGTGGGAGAAAACTCCATCCGCATGAAAATCTGCGCCAGACCTTCCTCCATCCAGGCGGGCAGGCGGGGCTGGGATTGTGTCAGGATAAAGCGAATGTATTCGCGGTAAAGCTGCCGGTAGTGATCGACCACGAAATTCGGCATGCCTTGAAAAAGAGTAGCTCCACCATCCTCGACAGCGGGATCAGACGGAGCTTGCGCGGCGAAGGCCTCGATTCCCTCCGGGGTCGCTAGATTCAAGATCGTGCTCTCCAGATCGATGACGATCGCAGACAACTCTCCATCGCGCAGACTCACGCTGATCGAACCGACTTCGGGACTCAGGTTGATGTGCGGCGCGAAGGGTTCGAATTTGTTGCCACGTCCCGCAAGGATGAGCGACGTCGGAACAGCCGACGGAATGTCCGCGGCAGGCCATGCCAGGACAAGAGCCTGATGAAAACGCTGAAAATCCTCGACGAGCCGCTGGGTTGTCCGGTTCGAACTGTTGGAAAGGACTTCAAATCCCTCAATGCGGGCATAGCGCCAGGCCTCGGGCTCGGGGAGAATGGGCGAGTCCTGCACCGTGAACGTAGGCAGTTCGATTGCCGGCTCGGCTCTGTCTGCCGCGGAAACATTGACGGAGGATTGGGCCCATAAGCCAGTGCACAGTGCACCCACCCTGCCAATCAACCAGAGCGTCGGGAGAATTCGACAGGCCTTCATAGTGAGCATGTGTCCGCAGGATGATCTGAATAGACACGGATCGATCTGAGTCCACCCCACAGTGCGGTATCCACGGATATCACAAAGCCGCCGAGGCAACACACCCACCCTCTCCTCTTTTTCAATTGGTATTCGCAGAGTGTGGTCCAGCCTGACGTGAAGACACAGGATCGTGGAAAATAAAACGATGCTGAGTATCCAAAACCTGCAGCCTCGCCGGAACCGGCAATTGGGGGAATGGACTACTCAACGTCAGGAAGGAACGGGTTCAGAACAGTAACACCATCATAAACCTGCCCATGGGCGAGATCTTCGGAGTAGACGGTGCTTGCGCCAAGCTCCTTGGCCGCCGCGATGATCGCCCCATCCCAATAAGAAATCTGATAGCGCTGCCTCAAGCGAATGGCTGTCTGGACGATTTCAGACGTGATTGGGATGACCGGCAGCAACGTCAGCGATTCAACAATGGCCGCAGCCCTCTCAGCCGACATTCGCAGGCCTCGCTTGCTCGTCGCGTTGTGATAAAACTCGGCAAGCACTTGCGCGGACAAGCCGATGTCACCGCGCCGGAGCAATGCTTCTGCCACCATCCGCTTGGGACGCTCACCTTCATCGGTAGACGCTCGATAAAGGAGGACATTCGTGTCGATAAAGAAGGCGGCTCTCATCTCACCTTGTCGGCGGGGGTTGGACGACTGAGGCGTTGTTCAAGTTTCCTCATGAAACCTCTGTCATGGACCTGCTCCCGCGTGAGTCGTTCAGACGCACTAAATGAGGAGACCGCGTCAAAAGCGCGATCGATGGAGGAAGCCCGCCGATCGTGGCGAGAACGCCCCGTGGCTATTTCATGGAGAGATTCTGCCACCAAAGCGCTGACCGACGTATCCTGTCTTGCTGCGGCCAACCGAGCCTTACGGTAAACCTCGTCCGGGACGGAAACAGTAATATTCTTCATGGCTGTGAGACTGTGGAAATGTGAAACTGTGTCAACCTGTTGAGTAGATCCGTATAACTTGTCGAAATGCAGGTTTGTCATTCCACCGGATTGCGGAGCGCCACTTCAGGCTTTATTACGGGCTGCGGGTGACCTTTCCTACGTGCATCATGCGCTTCGCCAAGTATCACGCCCTGGGCAATGACTACCTGGTGCTGAATCCTGCGGATTTTCCGTCCTGGCGGGAGCCTTCCATCGCGCAGATTCGCGTCATCTGTCATCGCAATTTCGGAATCGGTTCCGATGGCATTCTCTGGGGTCCGTTGGAGTCGCGGGACTGCGACTTTCGCCTCCGGATCTTCAACCCCGATGGTTCGGAGGCCGAGAAGTCGGGCAACGGACTCCGCATCTTCTCGCGCTACCTCTGGGACCAGGGGCGTATCCAAAAACCGATTTTCACCCTGGAAACCTCCGGCGGCGCGGTGCGTTCAGAAATCCATGATGCAGCCAAGCTCATCACGATCGACATGGGTCAGGTGAATTTTTCCAGCGGGAAGATTCCGGTCCAGGGCCCTGAACGCGAGGTGATCAACGAGTGCATCCAAATTCTCGATCGGGACTTTGTTTATAGCGCCGCGACGATCGGAAACCCCCATTGCGTCATTCCCCTCGCTGAAGTCAGCGAGGCCATCGCCCGTCATTTCGGGCCGCAAATCGAGGTTCACCCTAATTTTCCGAGAAAGACGAATGTGCAATTCCTTCAGGTGCTGGATCGCGCCAACCTCCGAATCGAAATCTGGGAACGTGGAGCCGGCTATACGCTGGCCTCGGGCAGCAGTTCCAGCGCGGCCGCCGCCGTCGCCCACAGGTTGGGTCTGGTCGACTCCCGAGTGACGGTCCATATGCCCGGCGGAAATTTGGCCATCGAAATCGCCCCCGACTACTCGATCCGCATGACCGGAAGCGTTACCCGGGTTGCCGACGGGATTGTCCATCCGGAGCTCTTCGAGGTGACAGTCTGATCCCCTCCCACGGCCCAATCGTACATCACCCCTTGCAACCTTCCGGAACCCAATCTCACTTCCGCAACGAATTCCCGTTGCAGGGAAGTACCGGTGGCGTAGCCTGCCGGGGTGTCCGGCTGGTGCGCAGATCTCTTTCGAGCGGTCGGGTCGCTGCTTTACTGGAATACCCGAAAAACCCTGTTCCGCCTGCGCGGTGCGCGGGGCCAGGCGCCTTGCCAGAATCCCAGTGACTCCGGCCGTGCGCACGAAACCGGATGTGACGCCTGCCTTCATTGGAGGAAGCCCCGCCGCTTTCGGCATGTCTGTCCCCTCCTGGCATTCTCGCCCGCAGGGGCTCCCATCTGCTCGGTTCCGACGTCCGAAGTGCGGCCATTCTGGACACGGGCGTTCCTTTTTGCGGGCGCAGGAATTTTCACCGCCTACCTGTTGCTGGTCATCTTCGCATTCGGTTTCCTGAAACAGCGCGGTTACGAGATCTCCTTCGCCACTGTAGCCCTGCCTACGCGTTGGAAGCGCTTTCCAGAGATCCAGGCCCGCCTGTTTTTCAACAAGGGGCGCGAAGCCTACGCTGCGGGCCGATTGAATGAAGCCGTCCTCGCGCTCTCGTTTGCCTTCGAAAAATCACCGGAGAACTACGAAGCGGGTGCCCTGCTCGCATGGATCTGGCAGGCATCACAGCCCACGCTCTCAAACCGGATCTACCTGCAACTACTCCGGTCGCATCCGGATCGTCGCGCAGAAACAGCCCAGCGCTGGTATCGCGTTCTGCTGAATCGGGGTGATTTCGTGTCCATCGCACATCTGGCGGCGGAACAACTCGCGCAGCACCCGGCATCTACGCCAGCGTGGGTCTACGCGCTGCTCTTTGCCTCAAGACAGGCGCCACAAGCCGGCCTGCTGGCGAAAGCCCTGGAACATGCCAGCGCGTTTGACCCTGAGGTACGAGGCGTGCTCCAACTCGAACAGACGCTGCGGAATCTCGATCCTCCGACCGCCGTTTCCCTCCTTCTCGGCAGCCATGCTGGCTCATCCGAAAAGCCGCTGGTGCTCTATCATCACATCGATAGCTTGATCCGGCTGAAGCACGGTCGTAAGGCCCTGGATATCCTTAATAATCAAGGCTCAGCTCTCGACGAACGTTCGCGTGCCACGTTGAAGCTGGCCGCGCTCGGCATGATCCACGACACCTCTGCCCGCCGCGCTGAAATCGAGTCGATACTTGGAGCCGGAACCACGCTCGCGGCCGTCGAATTCCTTACGGCAAACCTGATCAGTTATCCGGAAGTTCAACTGATCCGCGCCTACTTTTCGATGCTCGAAAAGCACCCCCTCGCGGCAACCTCGGACAACTTCGGTGGGTATGCCGCACTGTATTGCCTCGCCGCGCTCTCAAACGATGCCGACAGGACCTCCATGCTCGCAGAGGTACTACGTCAGATTTCCGGAACTCCTCTCACCTTCCTCACAGGGATCGAACACTATTTTCACGGTGATGCCGAAGACCAGCGGCTCACGACCTACCTGTCGCGGCTGCAGTCACTTCCCATCGAAGTGGTCTTCGCCCTGTATGAACGGACGCAGGTGGCGCGCGACAAGCCAAAGGAGGGACAGCCGCAATGAAGCGCTCTACAATACGCCCGCCCCCAATTCCTCGTCCACCCAGCCTACTGCTCGCTCTGGGCGCAGCACTGATCCTCCTTCTGGCATGGATGGCGTTCATGCTTCCGGAATGGATTCACAATCCCGATCTCTCCCACGGGCTCATCAGCCCGCTTCTCATCTTCATCCTGATCAGGGAGGCGCGTGTGCAGGGCTGCACCCGGTATCTCTCCTCTGTTCCAGGCACCCTTGTGCTGACCGGTCTGCTGCTGGCTGCAACCCTTGCAATTGTCACTTTTGCGGGGCTCATGGCGGCCGCGCTATCGTGGTCCAATCACCTCACCCTTTTTCTGTTCGGCGTCTCCATGAGCCTTCTGCTGGGAGCCACCTGGGTTGTAAGTGCACGCGAGGAATGGAGACTGGTGCCCGTCGCCTGGCCGGCCTTTGTCGCGTGCATGATTCCCGTCCTTTGCGCCCCCTTTCCGCCAGGAACCTACTCGCGCCTCACGCTCGCCCTGCAGCTTGCCGTGACCCGAGGCGTCATCGGCTCATTGCACCTGCTGGGCATTCCCGCGCGCCAAAGTGGCAACATCATTGAACTGGCGGGCGCGAGCGTTGGAGTGGAAGAGGCATGCAGCGGCGTGCGCAGCCTCGTTTCCTGCGTGGTGGCAGCACTCTTCTTTTCAGGTACCCTTGTCTCGCGCCCGCTCGCGCGCACCATCCTGATTCTGCTCTCGGTTCCGCTTGCGCTCGTGATAAATTTTATCCGTTCGCTCGGACTCACCCTCGCGGCAGAGAGGGGAATCGACATTGCCGGTGCGGTCCACACGGTCTCGGGCTACCTCGGACTGTTGCTGTGTGCTTTTCTCCTTGCGCTCATCGCACGGGCACTGGGCCGCCGCCCTCCCCTTCCTGCCAGGAATGAATCCGGAAGCGAAAGCCATTCATACGCTCCTGCGAGGCTCCTGCTGACGGGAACAGTAACCGTTACCTTGGCACTGGGCTATTTCATGGCAAAAACTCGGCCTGCCCCGATTGATTCCAAGGCTCCGCCCGACCTTGCATCGCTCCTTCCCTCGTCGTTCCCAGGTTGGAGAGTCGAAACGACGAACGATCTCTACCGATTCTCCTCGACGTTGCAGACATCGCATCTCGCCCAGCGCACCTACCTGCGTGATTCGGCGACAGGCATTGAACAGATCACCGTCTACCTTGCCTATTGGGCGCCCAGGCAGGCATCGGTCAGCCTTGTGAGCTCCCACACCCCTGATGCCTGCTGGCCAGGGGCCGGATGGAAATCCATCGAGGATCGGGCTACTCGCGCTTCACTCACCGTTGCCGGTACTCCATTGCCGCCCGCGGAGTACAGAACTTTTAAGCAGGCATCATCTCTCCAACATGTCTGGTTCTGGCACCTTCACAACGGCGTACCGGTCACCGATACCGACCCTTTCTCACCGTTCAAGATGGCCCGGGTCGTCGTTCGCTACGGCGTGCAAAGCGAGTCGGATCAGGCCTTCATTCGGTTCTCAAGCAACACACCTTGGTCTGACCTCGTCCGAGAGCCGCTGATCGAGGATATCTTCCGGCGTCTGCGTCCGCTCGGACTCTGATACAGCCACCGTCACCCGGCCCACACCGCCTCAGAGCCAACTGCCAAATCGGCGGATATAGACGCGTTTCACAAGCTGAGTCAGGAGGCAGTAGGCGGGGACAACCAAAGCGACGTACACAAAAAAGCTGCCCGGCAATGCCTGCAGATGCAGTGCAGAGGCGAGCGGAGAAAACGGCAACGCGATGCCCGCGAGCATCACGAGCGCGGTGGTCGCCAGCACCACCGGCGCCGCCGTGCTTTGAATGAACGGGATACGCTCGGTGCGTATCATGTGGACGATTGAGGTCTGGGTAAGCAGTCCCACAACAAACCAGCCGGACTGAAACAGCGCCTGCTGATCAGCAGAGTTGGCACCAAACACGTTCCACATCACCCAGAAAGTCAGAATGTCGAAGATCGAGCTGATCGGGCCGATCCAGAACATGAAGGTCGCAATGGTTCCCGCATTCCACTGCCGAGGTTGCTTGAGGAACTCCGCTTCCATGCGATCCCAGGGAATCGCCACCTGAGAAATGTCATAGAGGAGATTCTGCACAAGAAGCTGGGCCGCCAGCATCGGCAGAAACGGCAAGAACGCGCTGGCGACAAGTACGCTGAGCACATTGCCGAAATTCGAGCTGGCAGTCATTTTGATATACTTGATGACGTTCCCAAAGGTCCGTCGCCCCTCGAGCACACCACGCTCCAGAACGAGCAGGCTCTTCTCGAGAAGAATGATGTCCGCCGCCTCCTTCGCCACATCGACCGCCGTGTCGACCGAAATGCCGACATCTGCTTCGCGCAGCGCAGTGGCATCGTTGATGCCATCCCCCATGAAACCCACCGTATGCCCGCGCGATTTGAGCACACGAACCACCCTCGCCTTCTGCAGCGGAGAAAGCTTGGCAAATACCGTGGTTTGTTCGGCCAGCTCCGCGAGCGCGCCGTCGTCGAGCGATTCAATCTCGCCGCCCATCGCTACGCGATCCACCGCCAGCCCGACGGTCCTGCAGATCTTCCGGGCGACGATTGCATTGTCCCCCGTGAGAATCTTCACAGCGACGCCGTGATCCGCGAGCAGGCGGAGCGCCTCCGCCGTCGACTCCTTGGGAGGATCCAGAAACGCCACAAACCCCGAGAAGACGAGGTCGCTTTCATCCGCGACCGAAACTACAGCCGACCGCCGCAACCGCTTGCGGCCCACTGCAACGACCCGCAAGCCGTCCTCGTTCAATTGATCACGAAGGAGCTTCAGCTTCCTGGCCGCATCCTCACTCAGGGGAACAATCTGGTCGCCGTCCTCCATCTGCGTGGAAATCTCCAGCATTTCCTCGACCGCGCCCTTGCAGTAGAGAACCGGATCCTCCTTGCCGCGCTGGAGGACCACCGACATGCGCCTGCGCACAAAATCAAAGGGCAATTCGTCCTCCTTGCGCCAGAGTTTCGCCACCTCGCGCAGGCCCTGAGTCTCCGCGCGTTCGATCACCGCCCGATCCAACAGGTTTTTCAACCCCGTCTGAAAAAGGCTGTTTAGGTATGCGTGCTCGAGTACGCGTCTGCTTTCGACTCCATTGAGATCGACATGGCGGATCAACACGACCTTGTCCTGCGTCAGCGTGCCCGTCTTGTCCGTGCACAGCACATCCATGGCGCCAAATCCCTGGATCGCGTGCAGTCGCTTCACAATAGTCTTCTGCCTCGCCAGCGCGATCGCGCCTCGCGCAAGATTCGCATTCACGATCATCGGAAGCATCTCGGGAGTCAGCCCAACCGCAATTGCGACCGCAAAAAGCAGCGCCTCCAGCCAGTCCTGCTTCAGGATGCCGTTCAGCAGAAGGACTGTCGGCGCCATCACCAGCATGAACCGGATCAACAGCCAGCTCACGCTGCGCACGCCGCGGTCAAACGCCGTCATCGGGCGCTGCCCAGCCAGCTCCGCCGCCATCGATCCGAAAAAGGTCCGGTTGCCGGTGGCCAGCACAACCGCGCGACCCGTGCCGCTGACGATGCTCGTTCCCATGAAGAGCAGGTTCGGCGAATCCAGCACATCAGCAGGGACCCCCGATGACCCGGTCGACGAAACCACCTGCCCCGGCTTCCTGGAATCAAACTTCTCGACAGGCATGGCCTCTCCGGTCAATGCAGCCTGAGTCACAAACATGTCCCGCGACTCCAGAAGCCGCAGGTCGGCAGGGACCATGTCGCCCGCGGAGAGAACAACAATATCACCCGGGACAATCTCCGCCGTCGCCACCTCGAAGGCCGTGGGATCCAGCGGGGCGCGCGCCACCTGACCGGGGGGAGGATTTCCCCGTCGACGCAGCGTGGATTCCATGCGTACGAGCCTGCGCAGGGATTCCGCCTGGATGAGCGATTTCATTTCCTGCCAGAATCGCAGACCCACGCTCAGCACGATCATCGCTGCCATCACGACGACCGCCTTCAAGTCTCCCGTGAAATACGAGACGATGCCAAGCGCCGTGAGCACGCCGTTGAACGGATGTTTGACTGCCGCCCAAAGTATCCTCGGCCATCCTGGTGGCTTCTGCCCCGAGATCTCGTTTGGCCCCGTCTTCTCCAGGCGCTGAGTCGCCTCCTCCCACATCAGGCCATCCGCGCTGGACCTTAACCGCTTCAGAAGAGACTCCTGATCAAGCTCCGCAGCATCACGCAGGTTCTCAAAACCGGCGGCGGCAATTTCGGAAGCGGGTGACATGCGGTCTGGCCAACAAATCGAATCATCATCCCGGGTCAATGCCCTGTCTCCGCGCCTCTCACCCGACAAGACGTATCATTGCTCCGCTCGCAGCTCCGGCATGCATCGCTGTGCATCCCTGCCGATCGAATCAGGAGGATCATCCACGTCACGCCGACGGTTGATAGATCTTCGCAAGCTCCAGCAACAGGGATTCGAGACGGTTCCAGTATTCGACTTCGGGAAGCTCCGATTTTTTCCCCCTCAAGGTCTCGATTTCCATTTCGAGCGCATCCCGTCGAGCACGGCGTTCCTGCGACCACGATGCCTCCTCGGCGCTCTTGATGAGGTGCCACTGCCGGGCCCGTATGCCGTCGAGCGTCTTTCCTCCCTCGGCTTTCTTCACCGCCCGCGTGCCGCGAAACCAGTCGGCCGGCGTTCCAAGACCATCGCCATTGTCGTCGATCAGCGCATGCTCGGTCGCCAGTCGCCGTTCATTGCGATAGAATTCCGCCGTTTGATGCGAAGCGCTAAGGAAAGCCTCAAGAATCGAAGTCTGCCCATCACGATCGAGATCGGCCTTCGGGTCCGCAACAGCGTCCGCGAAATAGCCGCCAAAGCGTGCATAGTTCTGCTCGTAACCGCTTCGCGTCGCCACAACCACCACACGATTCGTCCCAGACAGCCGTGCAAGAAAAGGGGAACTCGCGGACGTGCCTACGATCACCGCAGTGGGACGCCTGATCGGCTTAGCCCAGGTGGCCAGTTCCTCGGCAGTCAAATCGGGACCGCGCAGATTGAACCGTACCTCCTTGCCGTCGAACGTGGCGTGACCGATCAGCACAATCCAAAGCTCCCGATCGGCGACAGCTGCGGCCTCGCCAAGCAGGGTTTCCAACCGCTTCAGATCGGTGTCTCCCGATGGATTCTCTTCCCGTCCAACAATCGCCACCTTGCCTGCACCAGCCCTGGCCATGGCGGATTTCCATGTCTCCACCTGCGCTCCAAACGCCTCAACATAGGCGGGTTCGCCTGAGGCGCCGACGACGATCAGCGCATCCGGTGCTTGCGACCTGACGTTCGACAGACCGCCAAGGAACAAGCCTGTCCCTGCCAGCAGCACTCGCAATTCAGAACGAATCGCAATCAGAGCCGGTTTCATGCGAGGCCCTTCCAGCGCCGCAGGCCCCATTCCGTCACAAGGCAGGCCAGCGCCAGCGCAAAGAGCGCCGGTGTGTGCCAGAGGGGTCGCGCACGTGTTTCCATCACGGGCGCCGCCTTCGTCGGCAGATCGCGCACAAAAGAATCCAGGTCCGCTGCACGAATTACCTCACCGCCGGTTCGTTTTGCGATTGTTTCGAGAAGCGAAAAATTGGGCGTGAGTGATTTGAATTCCTCGGCAGCAAGATCGGAACTCCAGCCCGAAACCGCCCGTCCGCTCTCCGCTCCCGCCGAGTTGGTCACGATGGCGGTTGCACGGAAGCCTCCGTTTGAACGGGGCACAAAACTCGCGGTGTACAATCCCGACTCATTCGCTGCGGGTTCCGCGCGGAGCCGAACCGTCGCCGGTTGCGCCTCGCCGGTCGCTCCGAGGCTCACCGTTTCCACATCGATGGAAACCGCGGCGTCGTCCACCGGCTGAAACTGGGCATCGCGCACCCTGACATTGAGGGCCATCGCGGCATTGGCATCCGCCGCGATGGGCTCCACCTGCAGTTCCACGCGCCGGGGCACATCGGATACCAGCCAGCGTGCGAGTTGACGCCACGCCTTTCCGAGCTGCTCCTGGCGTTCGGCATCGCGCATTCCCCAGCGCCAAAGATCCCCCACCATCAGCGCGGCGGTCCGACCCCGTCCGAATCGCTGCACCGCGAGCACCGGTGATTCTCCACCGCCGTCGTCCCGCCCGGTCGCAATGAGACTGGCGCCGGGCTTGATTCCGCGCACCCGGTTGAGGACACGCATCGAAGGCATGCCTTCGATGCGCGCGCGTTCCTGGGATTCGTTGTCGTAGAGCCTCGCCCAGGCCTGAAGCCATCCCTCGCGCGCGAGTTCGAAATGCACCGGCATCGGCTCCCGGCTGTCATTGGCCCCTTCAAGCACCTGCCCTTCCGTACGGTCCAAAAAAACGGGCAGCATGTCGCCGATCGGCGTGCGAAAATAGCCTCCCGCCTGAAAGGACTCCATGCCGCCCAGCATCAGGAATCCACCACCCCGCTCGGATACAAAGCGTTGCGCGAGCTGCGCCTGATCCGCGCCGAAGAACCCCGACTCAAGATCGTCCACGATGACGGCATCGTAGGCATAGAGCTCCTCGGGGGTCCGGGGGAATCCGCCGCGCAGCTCCAACTCATCCTTTGTGTTCAGACGCACCAGGACCGGCTGATCGTACCGCTGCACGTCCTCGGCTGCCTGTTCGCCAAATCCGCGGTACAGGGGATTGCTGGTCTCTCCGGAACGTCCCCGGAAATCGAACTTCGGCTCGCGTTTTGCCACGCGGATCAGCGCGACCAGTTGGACCTGCGGATCGGCTTCTATCGCCCGGTTGAGAAACTTGAACTCCCAGTTCGGTCGGCCGGCAACATAGAGGACACGATAGGGACCGCGACCCCGGTCGACGGCAATCACCCGCGTGTTGTTGGCCATCGTCGCCTCCTCGTCCTTCCTCTCAATGCCACCCGACGCCCCCCGCAGGCCCACGCTCAACCGGTAAAAGGAAACACCAGTCCCTTCCGGTTTCAGGCTGAAACGGTATGTCAGCAATGCGCCGCCCTCACCCGCGGTCTGCGCCTGCTCCTGGGCCACGCGGCCGGAGGAATCAAGCATCTGGGCAGCAATCGTCCGTCCCTGAAACCCGGCACTCGCAACGTCCACCTGAACAATCACCGGTGCATCCTCGAATGCGGTCTGACTCACGTTCACACGCTGGACGGAAATGTCCTTGATCGGATCGCGAGCCCCAAGGACCACTGGATAGATCGGGGGCATTCCCTCCAGCGTCGGAAGCGATCCAGAAAGGTCGGTCGCATTTCCATCGGTAAAAAGCAGAAGGCCCGCAAGCGGTCGTCCCTGAAATCGCTTCTGCACGGAGGTCAGCGCACCGATCATCCCCGAGGAGCGGCCCTTGAAATCCAGTTCGCGAAAATCCAGTGTCGCCAGCAGCCGGGAATCAAAGAGATAGCGGCGAACTTCGAACGTTTCACCCAAGCGACTCTGCCAGCCCGGGGTTCGTGTATCGATCATCCCTTTCAACTCATCGCCGCGGGTGTGCGTCGCCCCTTCATCCCGGATATTGAGCCCCTCGCTGTTGTCCGCAACGATGGCAAAGAAATTGGCTCCCTGCCGTGCCCGCGGTGACAGCCACAGCGGTTCAAGCAGGCAGGCGGCAAGCGCCGCAAAACCGACAAGCTTCAGTGCAAAGCAGCCCCAGCGAACCGCACCCGCACCACGCTCCGGCAGATAGCTCCAGAGGAGGATTCCACCGAAAAGCGCGAGGATGCCCGCGAGCGGCCACAGCCACTGTTCAGAGGAAAGCGTGAGCGCTGCCCAGAAGTGTTCCGTCGAATCTGGAAACCCGGTCATGGATTTTTCCCCAACTCCTCGTAATACTTGCGAACCGGTTCCGCGAAGCGCGCGGGAACGGGATCGCGATCCACCGGAGCCAGCGGATCATCCAGATTCCTGCGCGACAATTCTTCGCTGATTCGCTGACGCACCTCCGCGAGGGGATTCAAAATCTCCGCGCGCACGACGGCCCAGTCGGGCTTCTTACGATCATGCCGGTAATCCTGACGCATCCTCCGGGCACGTTCACGTGCCGCGGCGACAGCATTCCGCAGGTCGCGGTCATCGAGCACGTCCTCAACCTCCCGAAGTCCATTCACCCAGGGACCATACTCGTCGCCCATGATGGGACCGCCATCATTCGACGCGAAATCTCCCCGGGGGTCCGCGATCCCGCGGCCATCCAGAATGCGGTTCAGCTCAAAGTCGCCGCCGCGCCTGCGGCCGGATCGTGTCCCGGGCTGATCGCCGGACTGCGCAATCTCGTTCCCCTGCGGCGGACCTGGCAACTCACGCCGACCATCCGGGTTCTCCCCGGATGCGGTTTCGCGCGGGGTTCCTTGATTCGATTGCCCACGCCCACCCGGGTCTTCCTTTGATTGTCCAGCCTGCGCGATCCGGCCCGATTCCTCGGAGGCCCGGGCGGCTTCACGCGTCAGCAGTTCGGTCAGCTCATCAAGCTGTCGCTGCGCGTGACGCAGCGCCTCGGCATCGTCCCCAAGGACATTTCCCGCCGCACGCTCCACTCCGCGGCGCAGTTCATCGATACCCGCCCGTGCCTTGTTCTCGGCCGTGCGGGCCTGCGGCAGATAGCCTTCGCGCAACAATTCGGAGGTCAGGTCAAATGTCTGCCCGCCTTCGTGCTTCTGGGTTTCCTTCAGACGTTCAAAGAGCGACCGCGTCATCATGCCTTCGGCCAGCAGATCCTGCTGCATCTGTTTCGTGACGTTTGCATCGTCCTGGCTCACCTTGCGCAGACTGTCGTAGAGCTGCCGGGAGACCAGGGGTTCGGTGTTCTCCGACTGCTCGGAGAGCTCCGTGGCGCGTTTGACGAGGTTTTCCATTCGCTCACGTTGCGCCTTGAGTTCCTCGGCGAGCTTCTCGCGCTCACCCTGGTCCGACAGGGATTTCTTCTTCCCATCCGCCAGTTCCGAAAGTTTCTCCCCGATCGCCTGCTGCTGACGCGCCAGTTCGCGCGCCTCGCTCCGAAGTTCGCGCAGGTCATCGGTAAACTCGCTCGAGTTCTCCTTCCGCAGGGAATCCTTCATTTCCTCCAGCTGACGCTGCGCCCGCGTACCTGCGGCGAGCGCCTGTGACACCGCCCCCTCCCCGGCAGCATCCGCCGAGCGCTGGAGATCCTGCCGGGTGTTTTCCAGCTGTCTGCGCTCATCGGCAAAACGGGATTGATTCTCCGGACGATCCATGCGCTGGCGCAGCTCATCAACATCCGCCAGCATGTCGCGTTGCTCCTCCTGCAGGCGTTTCAATTCGCGGCGAAGCTCCTCCCGCTTTTCCTCGGTGCGCGCCTCTTGGAGCGCGGTCTGGAGTTCCTTGAGTCGCTCATTCACCGCCTCCTGGCGTCGCGCGAGTTCCTGAAGCCGGTTGACTGTCTGGACCTGCTCGCGCCGCTGCGGATCCTGCATCGATCGGGCCTGGCGTTGCGTCTCGTAACGATTGTCCGACTGGGCCAGATCGAGTTGATCCATCTGCTGCTGGTTGCCACGCCCACCTTGCCCGCCTCTCCGGCTTCTGCTTCGCGAAACACTGGTCTCGTGTTGCTGAAGCCTGAGCAAGTCCTGATAGGCATTCTGCTCTGACGAAAGGGCCGCTCGGAGCGTGCGAGGCTCGTTGACGGCGTCGTTGAGCTGGCTGGCAGCCGATTCCATCGATTGGGCAACACTGCTCCAGAGGGCTGCATCCGCCGGTCGCGGATTCTGTGCGCTCGCCTCTCGCGCCTGGCCCAGAGCCTGAACCTGCGAATCGCGGACGACCTTTACATCGTCAGCGTAGGTCTTTCCGGTTGAATCCCGCTGGAGTTTCCACGTCGCCGACATGATCTGTTTCTGAAGTTCGGTGAGCCGCTGCGCGTTGCCCATGCCGCCCATCTGATCGCTCTCCGCATTCTCGGCCTGCATGCCGGTTTCCTCACGAAAGATTTCATCGAAGGGCCTCACCTCGCCAAAATAGAGATCGCTCGTCGTCCTACGCCTCTGACCATCCGGCCCGATATCATCGGCCCACACATGCCACGAGATCAGGGCATCGGGCTTAAGGTGCAGGTCCTCGAGACGCAGCAGGTGACTGAATGACCGGCGCTCCTTGGCTGCGGCATCCTTTCCAAGTTCGATGACGGTCATGTCACCACCGCCCTGCGAATACGCCAGCCCGTAGGACGGGCTTCCGAAATCATCCCACACCGTGCCCTGGAACACAATTTCTTCCAGAAGCGATGGCCGCAAATCGCCGCGCGGGGATAGAAGCCGCAGTTCCGGACGCCTGTTGGGCTGAATCTCGATGACGAACGGGGGCGACAGCTTGTTCGTTCGGCCATCCGAATCCGTGAGTCGTAGGTCGTAGGTTTGCGATTGTGGAAAAACTCGGGACGGCAGCGTCGCAACCGCCTTGTCAGTGGACGGAAGCAGCGCGAGTACCGTTCCCTCCTTGTCACGGGCGACCAGCCGCGCATCGACGACAGGTTTGTTGAGCTGCAGGGTGAATCCGATCAGCGTGCCTTCAACCGCGCTCAGGCGTCGTGTATCCTCGATGCGCCTTGGCTCAAGGTGGGTGTAGGCGGGAAAGGTCAATTCGGCATCCGGTCGCTCGAGTCTCGGGAATTCAAAGACCTTGACCGAGTACTCCGGTGAAACCTCTTCGCCGTACGCAACCCGGTAGCGGAGATCCTCCGACACCTCTGCGATTGTCCCCCCGAAAACCGGATCCGACAGGCTTTTGATCAGGGGAATCCTTTTTTCGGGTTTGCCCGACTCGTTGACCAGCAGTTCGACATTTCCCGGCACACTGCCTCCAAATCGGGCCAGCACGACCAAGGTTTCTCCGCGTTCGATCTCAGTGTTGCCCGGCGTTACACTCAGACCTGTCGCCACCGCTGCACGCTCAGCCGCAACCCGAGGCAGCACTCGATCGACCTGGATCAAGACCGTCACAAGACCCGCCAAAACCATGAGCTGAACAACATGGGAGGCTGCGATCTGCCATAGTGGCACCAGCCTTCTCCAATGCCCCTTTGCACCACTCGCAATCGCCGCGGAAAGCAGCTCCTGCTGGAGGAAATTGGCGGGCCTGCCGTCGCTGTCCGGGGTCTGCTGGACCGCGGTGAGAATCAACCCCTTGAGTTCAGGATCGGACTTCTCAACCCGGAGCGCAAGGTTGCGAAAATCGGGTGGTGTCAGGAATCGTCGGACCATGAGCCACACCGCAGCCGCGGCCGTCAGCGCCACGAGGAGCGGTACCACAAGCGTGTGTGTCCATCCTTGGCTGCGCGCCAAAAGGAGAGCGAGTCCTCCGGCAAGGATTCCACCCGCCCACACAGCCGCGAGTTCCCATCCAATCCTGCGCATCCGCTGACGCTGGAAAAGTGCGCGCAGCCTCTGATGTAGAAAGGAATCCATCATGGCGTTGCCTCCTGTGCGTCAGCCTGAGCCCGCATCCTTCTCCCCGCACGCGCAGCAAGGATTGTTTCCGAAAGCAGCACCGCGAGCGTCGCTACGATGAACCAGCGCCAGAGCTTCTGACGTCCTTCGTTCTCAACTGCGAGGAGCGATGCCTGTCGTTTCTCTTCGCCCGAGGTCGAACGACTTTCCGCGGCGGATTGCGCGGGCACACCGAGTTGCTCGAGATCGTCCATCGTCAACGGCTCCGTCCTCGATTCGGCGGGATCCAGGTTCACCATGAATCGAGATTCAGCGCCGTCGGCGATCACCCGGTAAATTCCCGGGAACAGTGTGGCGAAAGATTGCGTGGCGCCCGCCACGGGAGAATGGGCTCCGCCATCAGGGCCCAGCACAGTCAGCGGATTCGTCGAAACGGGCAGCGGCAGTGAGTCCCCGACGAAATAATGTATGATCTCCGCCTGGGTGACGTTCGCATAGTCCAGCACCGACCAGACCAGTGGCACGAACTTTGAGGAAACCGCAAGTTGGCTGTCGATGGGCTGCCAGCCGGTCGCGAGCCACACCACGCGCCCCTTGCCAAGGGACGTTTCCATCACTGCCGGATCACCGGAATCAAATCGGGCGAGGATGCGCGCCCCGTCGAATCTCGCCGCATCAAGCCGCCTGTATCTCCAGACATGGATCTTCGTGAAATCCGAATAGCGGGGATCCGCGAAGGGTGAGAACAGGGGGTGCTTGAAATCGATCTCTCCCCACATCGCATATCCCCCGGCGGTCGGCCGGATGTCGGTCGCATTTATCTCAACATCCGCGACCGCGCGTGCCAGCGCATCCGCCTCTGATGCGGAGGACGGCACCGCGAAGAGCGTGGCACCCGATTCGATCCACGCGCGAAGTGGCCGCGCAATGCCCGGGGTCGCTCCGGTCAGAAACCCGACCTTCACGCTGGCAAGGGCGGCCGACAATCCTCCCTCTCCTCCTTGAGGCCGGAAAAGTTTTACGTCCACCCGTGGAGAAGATTCGAGCGCATGTTTGAGGAAGAACAGGGGCTGCGTCGCATCCGACGGATTGTCGGCACCGAAATACACCACCGACAAACGCTGCTTCTCCGGTGGCGCGACGTAGACGGTGTTGTCAAAGGGCACACCATCGCCCGTTAGTTCGATACGGTCGACTCCGGGCGCATCGCGCGGTGCGTCCATCGTCACGACACGCGACTGCCCCGGCGGAACCTGGATACTGACCGGCTCACCCGCTGCAACTTCACCGCGCTTCCAGGTGAGGCTGAACTGCTCGTTGGTCGCACCAATGGTATTGGAGACACGGATACGAACGCTCTCCTTTCCATCCGCAGCGTTCCCTCCGGTTCCTGCGAGCCATTGAACACCGGCATTGCCCGCGCGGACGGGCGCAACGCCGGCTACGTTGAGCCGGACGTCCTTGGGCCATTCATAGGCCTGAAGCGATTCAAGCCGACTTCCGGTTTGGAGATCGCTCACGAGCACGATCTCTTTCGACGCAGAATCCTGACCCTCGCGATCGCCGTCGGAAAAGGCGTCCGCAGCGGCAACGAGCGCCTGGCCAAGAAGCGTTCCCTCCCAGGTTGGCGCAAGGCTCGCGAGCCGCGCGCGCGCAAGCGTTGCACGGGCCTCTGGCGGAGTGCCATCCCACTCGGAAAATTCGAGTACGGTTCTCGTTTCGCGACCGAAACACATCACCGCAAAACGATCGATGGGACGCAACGAACGGATGATATCATCCGCCTTGGTGAGCGCGTTGGTCCACGCTCCTTCCCGTCGCATGCTAGCGCTCGTATCGAGCAGGAGAACGACCTGCCGCGGCCGTTCAGACAATGGAACCATCGGCGAGCCGTCCTTCATGAAGGGACGCGCGAACCCAAGCGCAAGGAGCGCGAGCGCGAGGCATCGCAGGATCAGCAATAGCCACTGTTCGAGACGGCTGCGACGTTTGAGCCGCGGAGCGGTCGGCGTAAGGAACATGAGCGAACTGAAGGCGGTTCGTTTGCGCGTTGCACGGCGTGACAGGTGGAACAGCACCGGCAGTGCAATCGCGAGCCCGCCTAGCAGGAAGAGCGGCGTCAGGAAGCTCATGCAGCACCTTCCCCCAACCGTCGTACACGAGTTGTTCTTTTGCGCCTCTGCAGAAATTCAAGCAGCGCCAGATCCAGCGGCTCGGAAGTCAGAATCCGGGAAAAGGAGATGCCCAGCCGCGCACACACGGACTGAAGCGCCGACGCATGGGCCGAAAAACGTTCAACATAGGCCTTCCGCGCCGCCTCCGGATCGGCATGGAGTGTGCGCGCGGATTCCATGTCCTCAAACATCGCGGAGGATGGAAGATCCAGGGAAATCTCCGCGGGATCGAGCACCTGAAATACAGCCGTCTCGTGCCCCGCCGCCGCAAGCATCGCCAGACTCGGCTCCAGTCGTTCAAGGGGAGCAAGGAAATCAGATACGAGCACCAGCAACCCTCTTTTCTTCACAAGCCGCGCAAGCCGCTCCAGCGGTGCAACCAGATCGGTGGACCGGCCCCCCGTGGGCCTTTCGAGTGCCAGCAGAATCTGGCGCAGATGACCGGGTCGCGAGCGCGCGGGAAGGTAGTCACGCACCGTTTCATCAAACGACACGAGCCCGACGGCATCGCCCTGATGCGCGAGGAAATGGGCCAGCGTCGCCGCCAAGGTGATCGCATAATCCGATTTCGAATAACCCACGGTGCCAAATTCCATCGAACGGCTCCGGTCGATGACCAAGTGACAGCGCAGATTCGTTTCGTCCTCGAACTTCTTGATGTACGTGCGGTCGCTTCGTGCAAGCACCTTCCAGTCAAGGTAACGGGGATCGTCGCCCTGCGTGTACGGACGATATTCGGTGAACTCGACCGAAAACCCGTGGTAGGGACTGCGGTGCAGTCCGCTAAGGTACCCTTCCACGACGATGCGTGCGCGCAGTTCCAGACTGCGGATGCGCATGAGCGCTTGGGCATCGACCCGACCCGTCATGCCGCGATTCGGCGTCGCCTGCTGATCGGCGGATGAACGGGCGGCACTGACTGGCGCATGCATGGCTCCGGGACTTCAGTCGTTTCAGACGGGCGGTGTCTGGGCAGCGACGAGCTTGTCGATGATGTCCTCGATGCGGACCCCGTCCGCCTCCGCCCGATAGTTCAACAGGATGCGATGGCGCAGGGTCGGAGCCGCGAGCGCCTTGATGTCGTCGAGGGTGACATGGGAGCGACCTTGGAGGATCGCACGCGCCTTCGCGCCCAGGATCAGGAACTGGGCCGCCCGGGTGCCCGCGCCCCAGTTTACCCAGGTGTTCACAAAATCCGGTGCCCCCGCGCGATTGGGCCGCGAGGACGCAGCAAGGCGCACCGCATAGCGCACCATCTCCTCCGCGACCGGCACCGTGCGCACGAGCGCATGAAAACCGAGCACGTCGGTTCCATCAAAGAGGGGTTCGATCGGCTCGCCGTCTCCCCGCGTGGTACGGGCGACGACATCGACTTCCTCGTCCTCGGGCAGATAATCCACGACGACATTGAACATGAACCGATCAAGCTGCGCTTCGGGCAACGGGTACGTCCCCTCCATCTCGATCGGATTCTGCGTGGCCAGGACAAAAAACGGCTCCGGCAGCGGATGCCGCACCCCTCCGGCGGTCACCTGGTGTTCCTGCATCGCCTCCAGCAGGGCCGCCTGGGTCTTCGGCGGCGTGCGGTTGATCTCATCAGCCAGCACCATGTTTGCGAAGATCGGTCCACGAACGAACGCGATCTTTCGCTCGCCAAGAACATCCTGCAGGATCTCGGTGCCGGTCACATCGGCCGGCATGAGATCCGGCGTGAACTGGATCCGCTGGAAATCCAGCCGGAAGATCCGCGCGATGGACTTAACCAGCAGCGTCTTTGCGAGTCCCGGAGCCCCGGTGATCAGGCAGTGACCGCCCGACAGGAGTGCGATCAGGATCTGTTCAATGATTGCACGCTGGCCAACGATCGCCTTCGCAAGTTCCGCCTCGATCCGCGGACGCCCCTCTCGAAGCAACTGCGCCGACCTGCGCTCGACTTCAAAACGATCCGACGGCGGCAACGGGGGTGTTTCAACGGAGGCGGATACGGGAGGGATTTCGTCCATGGGCGAAGGGTTTTGGAATCGGGGATGATGGGGAGGCGGGAGAGCCAGCCTCATCAATGGGTCATTGCATAGAAGATGATGTTTATTCCAAGCGGATAGGCGATCTTCTCGGAAAAGGTGTGAAAATAGTAGTCGTTCTCACCCTCGCGCTCCCAGCCGTCACCGTTGTCCGTATTGTGCGTGGCGATCACCATCAGGCGTCCCTTGTCATCGAAAAGGCCCCGATGATGCACCTCCTGGGCATCCTCGCGCTCCCAGGTGACGCCGTCAGCCTGACTCTGCACGCCGGTGTAGATATTGGGAACCTGCCCCTTGGCCTTGATTTCAAACACGCAATGATAAACCGGGTGACTGAGGGGGATATCGGTGAACGAACGATCCGGAAAGACCTTCTTCAGTTCGTGCGCCATGTTCGCCCACTCCCGCTCTCCCCAAAAATCATCCAGCATGAGGAAACCGCCGTTGAGCAGGTACTTTTTCAGCGCCTGCGCCTCGCTGTCCTGGAGGAAAAGTCCGCCGGGCTCGACGATATAGATGAAGGGATAGTCGGCCAGCTCCGGATCCGTGAGGCGGATGATTCGTGCGTCGGGATCGACTTTCATCGAGGTCATCTGCTGCAACCGGAACGAAAGGTTGAGATCGCTGTCGGGCAGATCGGTCCGCCATCCGCCCCGCGATCTTGCGTAGCCGAAATTGCCCCGATCATAGCGGATACGCGCAAAGGTGAAGACATCATGCCGGTACTGCCGCGGATTCTCCCACATCGGAGTATCCGTGCTGTGAGTCGGGATCTCGCGTGCCGTGCGCACCTCCTCCCCCACGTATCCGCCTTCGCCCCACCAACCTTGCGCCATCGCTTGCGGCGACCACATCGGAGAGATTGTCCCGATCGCAATCAGCACGCTGCACAAATGCGAAAGGGAACGCCCGATCCTTTTCAGGCCGATGCGATGCTCGCAATCGCTGGCGGTAAGCATGCGGGGAGGTTTCATCGCGTGAGGGACGCAGGCGCCTGCGTCTGATGGATTTTCAGCAGCAGCACGAGCGCTTCACGATGCCGGGGTGCGTCTTCCAATGCTGCCAGCACGTGGGTGCGCGCAGCAGGGTCACCCAGGCCATGGAGCAACTCAGCCAGTTGAAAATGCACATCGGAGGGATTTGCCGCTCCGAGTTCGAGCAGGGTCTTGCACGCGGCGATCGCAGCACGCGGTTGTTTCAGATGAGTCTCCGCACGTGCCAGGGATTCATAGGGGGCTGCAACCATGGGATTGACCGCGAGAAAGCGTTCCGCATTCCGGGCCACTGCCGCCCAGTCTTCACGCTTCTCTGTCAGTACCATGAGACGGAGAAATCCATCCGTGGTTTCATCGTTTAACGCCGTCCACGCCGTCAGCACCTGCTCCTCCTCCGAAGGGTTGTCCAGGTTCCGATAGGCCGCAGCCAGATAGGCGTAGGCGCTGTCACCCTCCGCATGGGCCGGAAACCGTTTGATATGGTCAACGAGGAGCGGAACCATCTTGTCCCACTTCTCCTCCTTTGCCCAGTGGCGCGCCAAGGCCAGCGCTCCCCAGAAGTTTTCGGGATTCTTTTCAACCCAGTCGGCTAGTTGGGCTTCTGCCCCGGGCTTCAGTAAAGGTGCCGGGGGCGTTTCCATCGCTGCATCGCTGGCAAACGCATGGGCTTTCCGCTGGGCAAAGACGACAAACTCCCGATCAAGATCATCCAGCGGCGCCGCATGCCGTGCGATCGCGGTCAGGCTGTCGCCGCCGTCCCGCAGCGACTGAAGAATGGCCTTCATCGCCCCGAGGCCGTAGCGCTCGACGATGAACTCGACGACCAGCGAGGACTGGAAATAGGCAAACTGCACTGCCTCAGGATTCGGGGCCGTCAGGAAGACCGAGCTGAGCTTCACGATCGGGGTGAGTTTCCCATCGCGGATCATCTGCCTGAACCGCGGTGTCATCTGCATTCCCCAGGCCGGATCCGCGCGGCTCTCCTCATACACCGAAATGCCCTCGCTCAGCCATCGCGGCATCTTGTTGTGTGTGAACTGGAGGGTGACAACGTGACAGAACTCGTGCCAGAGCACCGACTCCCAGTTGGTTCCCTTGCCGCCGAGCGCAACGGGGCTGTTGGCGGTGATCACGCGTCCAAAACAGACTCCAAGAAACCCCTGCACGTCAGGCATGCCAAACGTGCGCACGGCAAAATCCTTCTGATCGCCAAAGATGTCGACCCGCGTCGGTTCATCCAGTTCGACACCATAGCGGGCAACAAGCGACTCCCTTGCGCGAGTGAGCAGTGCCAGCACGCGCGCCCCATAGACGGCGCTCTCCTTCGATGGCATTCTGAGGATGAAATGGTCGTTCTTGATCTCCGCATACTTGGCGAGGCTGTCGCGCAGCGTGACCAGGTTGTAGGCCTCGACGTCATAGCCGTCCTTCTCATGCACCGCTTGCGCAAGAGCCCAGCCCTCTCCCTCCACGCCCACTCCGAGCCGAAGGAGATCGCTCGCGAGTTGGGCCTTGGCGGGCAGATAGTTGCTGTCAAATGCCAGCGCCCTCCGTTGCGCGGCAGCTCCTTCCTCAAAACGGTATTTTTGCGAGAGCTTTTTCCCGATCAGGTAGTCGACGCGCGGATTCTCCGCCCAAAGGGTCAGGCCCGTGGAACGGGCGACACCTGCCGCCGCAGCCAGATTCGAAAGTGTGGCGATAACCGCACGATAGGCTGCAACGTCCGGATGTCCGGGATGAATGCCATCACATTTCCTGAGGAGTTCCTCGGCACCTGAATAGTTTTCCGCGTCAACCTCGTGATCCACCTGCAGTAGGAGGCTGGGCACATGACGGGGATTGGCGGTCAAGGCTGCCTCGAGGGAGGCAAGCATGGCCTTGCGATCTCCTTCCTCGAACGCACAGGCCGCTCCATAGAGAAGATCGGGATCGTTGGGGTGTTTCTCGAGTCCTTCGGAGAACGCCTTTGCGGCCAGCGGAAAATCGTGTTTCTCCAGCGCCAATTCCCCGCGGGCGAGATAGACATCCCGCAGCCCGGGATCGTTCTTCTGTGCTTCCGCATACAGGCGCTCCAGTACATCCTTCGGATCCGCGCCCATGGCCAGGGCCATCCGGCCAAAGGCGACAATTTCAGCAGCAGAACGAAATGCCCCGCGCCGCCTGACAACCCGGTCGGCCATCTCCGTCAACAGGGTTGCCGCCGCCTTGGTCTGACCCAGCGCAAGCGCCACCTCCCTCGCCTTCCAACGCAAACGAATGCTCTGCGTTTCTTTCAGCATCGCCTGATGCAGGACCGACTCCGCATCCGCATAGTTACCCACCGCCATAAGGGCATCCGCCAGGACCAGGGGCCAATCTTCGCCAGCATCCTTGGATTCCGATGCCTGGGTTGCCACACGAATGATGTCCTCATAATTCCCCTTAAGCAATTGAGCTCTGGCATCTTCCCAAGGCTCCGCACCCGATGCGCCAAGGGTAGCGACGAGGAGCAGGCATGCAGCGACCAAAGGCCTGAAGCATTGCCGGTACCTGCCCGCGAACAGTTGCCCTCGCATGCTTCAGGGTTATGCGTCACACCGGCGTTTGCAAGCGAGGTCGAACCTCCAAACCATTTCCCTTGAGTCTACGTAAGAATCGCCATTGCCAATCGGCGCCACGCCGGGCAACTTCGCGCCCGTCTCTGTCAATTGTTCCTTAAGTAAAACTCCCAAAAAAAATGAATAAGCTCATCGGTATCGTTCTGATCGTTGTCGGCGCATTCCTCTTCTACAAGGGCTGGACCCAAAAGGACTCCATGGCGGGCGCAGCCGCCGAAGCCAGTGCCAAGGTCGCAAACGCCGTCGACGGTGGATCCCGCACCCCGAAACATGTCATCTATATGGTCGCCGGAGGCGTCATCGCCCTGGTCGGCATCGGAGTGGCCATGAAGCGCTCGACCGCTTGATCCCTTTGAGTTTCCGGACTCGGTGCCGATAGTTTATCCGCAAACGGTGTCTTGACATCGGAAACACTCTCCATCAGCTCTACTCGCACAACGGCAATGTCCCTCGCTCACACGACGCATTTTGGCAGCTCGCTCGCCCACGCTTCCGTGGTCGCCGTCGCCGTCGTGTCCGTTATTATCCGAACACCGCGAGGGAGCTGACGTCTTCTCTGACTTTCGCCCCCTTCGGTGTCTCACCGAAGGGGGTTTTTTATTTCCCCCGCGGTGAACGACGAAAGGGGGCGGCAAACAAAAACAAATAACCGCCTCCAACCATGAATACGTTCCTCGGCTTGCCCAAGCCCATCATTGAAGAAGAATCGGACGACGACGACCGTCGCCGACAAACCATCCGCTGCGCCCGGCCGCTCCCGTTCCTCGATACCTGCGGATTCGCCCAGCACCACGACCTCCTCGTGATGAACCTGCGCGAGGACCTGACCGACAGCCACCAGGGAAATTTCGACATCGACTTCCCGTGAAGCCCTCCATCGTCGAAGACCTGTCTCCATCATCCGCGACCGTCGATCTGGCATTTCGCTATGCCGCGAGGACGGCAGGTTTCAAGCCAAGCCTGATCCGCGAAATCCTGAAGGTCGCGGAATCCCCAGACATCATCTCCTTTGCAGGCGGACTGCCCGCGCCCGAACTGTTTCCGGTAAACCTCGTGGCCCGCGCCGCGGAGCAGGTCCTGGCAAACGACGGACCCGCCGCCCTCCAGTACGGGATAACCGAAGGATTCCTTCCCCTGCGTGAATGGATCTGCCGACATCTCGCCGAAACCGTTGGCCTCCATCCGACCCCCGATCGCGTGGTGATGCTGCATGGCTCCCAACAGGGACTCGATCTCATCGCCAAGGTGCTGATTGACCCAGGCGATACCATTCTCACCGAAAACCCTGCCTACCTCGGTGCACTTCAGGCCTTTCGCTCCTACCAGGCTCACGTCGTTGGCATCAACTCCGATGCACAGGGCATTCTGCCCGATGCACTCGAGCATCACCTGGAACGCGCCTCAGTGCGCCCCAAGTTTCTCTATCTCAATCCCACTTTCCAGAATCCGACCGGAACCACCCTGCCGCCCGCGCGTCGTCAGGAAATCGTCCGCATCGCCGCCCGATTCTCCCTCCCCGTTGTGGAGGACGACCCCTATGGCGAATTGCGCTTTGCAGGCACCCCCGTACCGGCGCTGAGTTCAGTCAACGTGGGCCAGACCTCCATCTACCTCGGCACCTTCAGCAAGATTCTCGCCCCCGGCCTCCGCGTCGCCTGGATGGTCGCACCCAACCGCACCTTTTTCGATCGTGTGGTGACTGCGAAACAGGCCACCGACCTGCATACCGCGACGTTCAATCAGCGCATCATCTGGGAAACGGTGCGACACGATGGCATGCTCACCCGGCACGTAGCAAGACTCCGCGAAGTCTATGGTCGCCGCCGGACGCACATGCTCTCCGCGCTTCGCCGATTCTTTCCGGAGGGCTGCACCTGGACCACCCCGGAAGGAGGCCTCTTCCTCTGGGTAAACGCGCCCGCCCATGTCGACACTGTCGCCCTGCTCCCCCAAGCCCTCGCACAAAAAGTCGCGTTCGTCCCCGGCGCCCCCTTCTGGGTCGACCGCCCCGTGAAAAACACGCTGCGCCTCAATTTCAGCAACGCCACCGAAGAAAGCATCGAACAAGGCATCGCCCGCCTCGGGGCCGTCGTGGCAAGAGCGCGCTAATCCGATTCAAGCTGATGACACTGGCCCCGCTGGTGCCACTTCTTGGAGACCACAGGGGAGAGGCAACCGAGGGGGTTGGGGAATACCACGTGGAGTTATTGAAGGTCTCGACATGGCCAAAGTCGGCAAGCCCAGGGTGACGATGACTCGGTGGTCGCTTCTTCCAGTCCGGTGTCCGTATTGAACGTCCACGATTCAATGCGCCGAAGCGTGGGCACCAAGATAGTTTCCGTAACCGACCACCAATGTGGAAAACACAAGTACCGCGATTCCGGCGAAGATGAAATGATGCGTGCGTTTACTGGAACCGCGCCACTCGTGCAGTACGATGCCCCATAGCGAGCTGAACAGGATGATGCTGGCCATATGAAGCGTCCAACTGGAGAATTCGTATTCCCCCATTTTCGTTTGCCCCATGCTGTAAAAGAAAAACTGCAGGTACCACGTTACGCCAGCGGTAGCAGAAAGCAGGTAGTTGATGGATAGCGCGGCACGTTTCCCTGAACCTTCAACTTCGTTATTGAGTGCAACATACTCGCCGTGGCTGCGGTTGCGCACAGCGAGGATGGCACACCAAATGAAATTCGTCGTGAAGCCGCCGAGCAGCACCGCAATCAACACAGGGAGATTCTGCCATAGAGTGGAGCCGCCGTGCGTAAGCAATGATTGACGCGCAAGATCCGCGATCGGCTTTCCGGCAGCAAGGCCGTAGGCAAAGCACGAACTCATCACGCCGGAAAAGATGGCAACCATAACTCCTTTGCGGAAGTTGAATTCCTTCACCGCGGCCTTCTTTTGCTCCGCGTCTAGCTCCTTCTCCTTTCGCACGCCGGCCAAACCGCAAAGGCCGATGCCAACTAGGCAAACGACAACGCCGACCAGCACGAACAACCCGGAGGGCGTACTTGCAATATTCCCCAATTCACCAGCGAACAAAGGCGGCACAAGCGTGCCAAAAGCAGAACAGAGGCTCAGGGCAATTGCCATACCGAGTCCGATCCCGAGATAGCGCATTGTCAGACCGAACGTCAGCCCGCCGAGTCCCCACAAGGCGCCGAAGAAATACGCAAAGAAGAGGCTTTGGGACGGCGCCGCACGGAGAATTGTCACCAAGTCGGGCACCAACAGAGTGGCGAAGAGCCAAGGGGCAACGATCCAACTGAACACTCCCCCAACCAGCCAGTAGGTTTCCCACGACCAGCGCCTTACACCGCGGTAAGGCAAGTAAAAGCTCGCAGAGGCTAATCCGCCAAGCCAGTGGAATACTAGGCCGAGTAGTGGGTTAGGATTCATGAATTGATCCGAAATATATGAGCGCTTGATCGCCTTACTGATTCGCCGCTTGCAGAATCCCTTGCAGCATCTCCTCGGAGAACTGCCCTTGTGACATCAAGACGAGTTTGCAGAGCGGCATTTCGTTCATAAAAGCCGCCATGGTGTCGCGCGCTTTCTTCGCTTCCGCTTCTTCAGCAGCGGTCAGCGGTTTCCCTTTTTCGTTCGACCGGTTCAGCGTCCCTTGCATAAGCTGGTCGTAGATAGGGCGGCTCTTCGGATTTTTAGCCAAGTCGCCAATTGACGAATAGCGCGTAAGCTTTGGGAATCGGCTCACGATCCCCTCGACAGTGATCGTCTGTTTCAGCGGCAAGTCGCGTGACGAGCCACCTACCAAAACATCGAAGGAGCCCGAGTCCACTACCCAGTCATGCAGATGCGCATCATAGTAGGCAAAGTCGCGCGCGTTGAGCGTGAATGTCAGGGTTCTCTCTTCGCCTGGAGCTAGCAGAACTTTGGCGAAGTGTTTCAACTCTTTCTCCGGACGCACCAAGGTCGGGGCGACCTGTTTGACATAAAGCTGCACGACCTCAGCCCCGGCATGCTTACCGGTATTCTTTACTGTCACGTGGACTGTAGCACCATTAGCGGCCTTCACCTTGGCTTCATCGACCTTAATCGCAATGTAGGCGAAGCTCGTATAACTCAGCCCGAAGCCGAAGGGAAACAGCGGTGCCACTTTCTTGGCGTCATAGAAACGATAGCCGATGAACAACCCCTCGCCGTAGAGCGCCTGTCCGTTGCGACCGGGGAAATTCGGATAGGATGGCGTGTCCTCGATTCGCGCCGGAAACGTCTCGGCAAGCTTGCCTGAAGGATTAACCCGACCGGTCAGCACGTCGGCGATCGCACCGCCGCCGGCTTGGCCTCCGAGATACGCCTCCAGAATCGCCTTCACTTGACCGACCCACGGCATGGTGACGGCTGAACCGTTCATTAGCACGACCGTGGTGTTAGGCTGCTCCGCGACGACCGCTTCAACCAGCCGGTTGTGATCTACGGGCAGGTCGATGTTTTTCCGATCGAACGCTTCCGATTCATAGCTGTCGGGGAGCCCGACAAAGACGATGGCCCGTCCTGCCTGCTTCGCGGCAGTGCGAGCCTCGGCTATCAGCGCGTCATTGGAGATACCCTCGGCATCATAACCCGCCGCGAAGTTCAAATGCTGCGCCCCGACTAGAGCAGCGAGTTCGTCGAATGCGTTGTCGAGTTTTGTCGGTCGCACTTGGGAACTACCTGCGCCTTGATAGCGTGGGTATTTCGCAAAACTACCGATTATCGCAATTTTACCGGGATGCATTGCATCAAGTGGAAGCGCTTGGTCGTTTTTCAGCAGCACGATGGCCTCGCCGGCAGCGCGGCGGGCAAGGGCGTGATGCGCCGCTTCATCGTACTTCGCCCTCGTCTGCATTGATGCCTTCGCACGCAGGATGAGTTCAACCGAATCTGTAACCATCTCGTCGAGGGTCGATACCTCGAGCTCGCCTGCGATCACAGCCGCAACAATCCGCCGGTCATTTGTGCCGCCTGATGCTGGCATTTCGAGATTCAAGCCGGCTCGAACGCCTGCAACGCGATTGTCCACCGCGCCCCAGTCCGATATGACAATGCCCTTGAAGCCCCACGACCGCCTGAGGATGTCCGTAAGCAACGCGGAGTTTTCGGAAGCGTAGATACCGTTAAGTTTGTTGTAGGCGCACATCACCGTCCAGGGCTGCGCTTCCTTCACGGCCGCTTCGAACGCCGGTAAATAGATCTCGTGCAGCGTGCGTTCATCTAGAATTGAATTGCTGATCATGCGCTCCCATTCCTGATTGTTCGCAGCAAAGTGTTTGAGGGAGGCTCCCACCCCTTGGCTTTGCACACCCCGGATCCATGCTGTGGCGAGTCGCCCAGCAAGCAACGGATCTTCGGAATAGTACTCGAAATTGCGGCCACCTTGAGGGGAGCGCTTCATGTTCACTCCGGGGCCAAGAAGGACCTGAACGCCGAGCGCCTGAGCCTCGCCTCCGAGCGCTTGTCCAACCTCCTGCACCAGTTCGACATTCCACGTCGCGGCGAGACCTGGTGCAGTCGGAAAACAAGTCGCGGGGATGCTGTCGGACAAATCGCCCGACTGTGAGTCGGGCGACGTCCGGCGAACACCATGCGGTCCGTCCGTGAAGACAATAGAAGGGATGCCGAGCCGCTCGATTGGCTTGGTCGACCATAGGTTCAGGCCGGAGCATAGTGCGGCCTTCTCCTCAAGGGTCATCTGCGACACCAAATCTTTCGCCTTTGCACGAAAATCGACTGTCTTAGCTGGAGCCAGAAGTGGAAAAACACTTAAAGTAACTGCAATTAGTTTCGGATATTTCATGGGATGTACGAAGGATCCACTGAAGATGGCGAACTCGTGTGTTAGCTGCGCCTTTCAGGGGCTGTTCTCGGTGGAGCAGTACAGAACATGTGCGCTACAGCTTGCGCTGCATAGCCCGCCGTAAGATGAAATTCCATCGGGTCCGCAGCGTCGGTTACGGCCAAATGCCTAAATACTCGAAGCGATTCCGGTCAGGCAGGGCGTGCTGAGCACAGCAAAGACGAAGACAACTTGGGCCCAGCCACAGGCCACTTAGCTAAGAATTGGCCGCGGATCATGCGGGCTCACCGAATTCACTTGGAAGTCTGTTGCCCCGCCAGCAAGCCGTGACGTACCAGCCAATTTTCCAATATGATGGGCCAGGCGCGAAGCGCTGGACTGTGCAGCGCAAAGCCCATCCCGTGGCGACCTTGCTCGAATACGTGCAATTCAACTGGCACCCCGGCCTTTTGCAGCACGCCATAGAACTCCATCACGCGATCGACGGCGACGACCTCGTCATCTGCCGTGTGAAACATAAACGTCGGCGGCGTGCTCTTGGTGATGTGCCTTTCGGTGTAAACCTGATCGGCTGTCGCCAAGTCGGGCTCGCGACCGAGCAGTGCCGAGATTAACCCGGCAGTGCGCAGCACACCGGGATAGCCAAGCACCATGAAGTTCAAGTGACTACTGACGCGCTCAATGGGGTCCACCGCTGCGGGATCGCCGTCATCGCTTTGTGTGGCCACCATCGTGGTGAGATGTCCGCCCGCGGAAAACCCGATCATGCCGATGCGCTCGGGATCGAGGCCGAACTCCTTGGCGTGTGCCCGTACCCAGCGGACAGCCCGCTCGCCGTCCTGCAGTTGCGCCGGATGATGGTAGCCAAAAGGAATGAGCCGGTACGTTAGCACAAAGGCGGTCACACCGCGGGCCGCGAACCAGTCCGCGACTTGGCGCCCCTCGTGATTGGACGCAAGCGCCTGATAAGCTCCGCCGGGAGCAACGATCACGGCCGTGCCGTTCCGCTGCACAGTCTCAGGCGCGACGACCGTTAGCGAAGGCTTGTCACTCGGACGATCACCGAGGGAACCCGGTGCGCCGTTTTCCCAAAGCGGAATCATCTTCAACTGAAGGGGATCGCTCACGACCCGCGGCTGAAACTGAACAATCGCGCCCGGCGGCACCGGCAATGCGTGGAGATTCTGGTCTATCGAGGCAAGCACGGCGTCGGTCATGGACGGGACATACGGCTGCAGGGCACGTAACGTCATATCACGCGCTGCCGTTATCTGCTTGTTTCCAAAGACTTCCGGCTGATGCTTCATAAGCACGGCTAAAGCTTCGGCGTTGTCCATTAAGGCTCCGACCGACGAATCAACCGACCAGACTTGCGTCATCGTTGTCGCTGCATCGGGGCTGTTCAGAGCAGCCAACTTGTTCAGATCGGTGTTGATAGCGTCAAGTATGTCATTGGTCACGGACTCCGGGAAATACAGTTGCAGTCGGCGCAACGTGAGGTCGCGCGATTGATCGATGCGCGGACTCGCCATGATCTTGCTCAGATGCTTCGCGAGCACCGCCCTTGCCTCTGGGTTTGCGAGCAAATCTCTCATCTTCGTGTCGACCGAAAGCACGCCGGCCGGAGACGCGATCGTCGACGCAACGGGTTGGCTTGCCTCTCGTTTGATTGACCCAAGTTCGTCAAAAATCGTCTCTAGTTTCTCATCATTAAGAACCTGAGGCACGTAAGGCTTCAGCATGGCGAGTGTAATGCCTCGCGCGCCTGCGAATTGGGGGCTGTCAATCATCGCGCCTAGGTATTTCGCGAGAACAGCTTTCGCGGCAGGGTTGTCGAGCAAGTCGCCGATCTTCGATTTCCTACCAAACCCGGTGCCTGTTGAAGCCGTCCGCTTATCGGACGTTGGCAACAGTGGCGAGGGCTGCGACGTCGCGCCACCTATCGGTACACCTGTGAGTGCCGCAAGATCGTCGGCGATGGCCTTGAGGCGCGTATCAGTGAAGTAGTCTACGTCGAACCCCTGAATAAACCGCAAGGTCGAGCCGCGTGCCTGTGCGAATTCCTGGTCTGCCAGGGCCTCAGGCATGTGCTTTTCGAGCACGGCACGGGTGAGCGGATTATCTAGAAGGTCGCCAATCTTTGAAGTCTCCACCGACCATTGCGATGCAATGACGCTGGCCAGAACTCCTGCGATTTTTTGCAGCTTTTCTGTCGTGAAATATTCCGGAGCGAAATCGTGCAACTGCGCAAAGGTGGATTCGCGCGCCTGGGAGAACTCGGGGTTGCTGATCGCCTCGGGTATGACCTGTTGAAGTGCCTCCCGCGTCACAGGATTGTCGAGCAGCACACCAATCTTAGTATGCAAAGAGAAACCTGAGGCCGCGCCATCTTTCTCAGGCAGCTTCGGCCCGAGTTCCTCTTCGGCAGCATTGCCCTTACCGGGTACAGGTGGTGTGCTGGTGGCCACAGAACCAGAATAGGGTGCAGTGAAACGATAATTGCCAGAGCCAGCGGCGAATACCGCAAAACCGCCCTCATTGCGGAGGAACTTCAACCCCGGGGCCGCAGCCGCTGGCTGTCCGCCCTCGAACACTCCGTTGACCGAATCGGTGCAGACAAAAATCTCGCTGATTACGTTAGGCGGTAACGTAACATCCAGCAGGAACTGGCCGGCCTCAACCTTCCAACTCGTTGCGATTCGTCCGCGGATGCTATCGTAATAGCCGCGCGCATAGCTGACCCCCGGGCCGGGCTCAGGCTTGATGATCACACGTCCAAATCCGGGCTCGGTCGCGTCGATGCCCAACATAGTGCGATATAGCCACTCGACACATGAGCCATAAGCATAATGGTTGAACGAGTTCATCCCGGCATCGCCGAACCCGCGCACCTTGGTGAAGCTGTTCCATCGCTCCCAGATTGTCGTGGCTCCTTGCGAAATGGAGTAGCCCCACGAGGGGAATTCTGTCCCGGTGATCGTGTAGTAGGCGCCATCAGTGTGTCCAATATCCGTCAACGTCGGCAGCAGCACATTTACGCCGAGGAAACCGACGCCGTGCCGCCAATTGCGGTCCTCGAGATTCTTGACTAGGTGGGGAATAGCCGCAGTGCGCTGTGCGGGGGTGAGCAGGCCGAAGCGAAGAGCTAGCAAGTGCGCTGTCTGTGATTTCTTTTCTCCGATTGAGCCGTCGGCATTAATGAACTTCTTCTGGAACGCGTTGGAGATCTCGTCGAACAGCTTGCGAAAAGCCGCCGCGTCATCGTTTTTTTTGAGAGCCGACGCAATCTCCGCCATGAGCCTGGCGTTGTTGGCAAAATATGCGGTGGAAATAAGCGATTTTTCTGTGACGCCGCCGATGGCGAGCCAATCACCGTAGCCGCGGTTAGGTCCTATCAAATCAGGGGCCTGCCCACGGAGGAAATCCAAATAGCGGTGCATCGCAACATAGTTCCGCTCGAGGATGCGCGTATCGCCGTACACCTTCCAGATCGTCCATGGAATGATGATGCCAGCGTCTGCCCAACCCGCAGCCGAACCCTTGAAACCCACAGGTGCGGTGTCGTTAAATGCACCATCAAGCGATTGTGTATCGACTATGTCGTCGATCCACTTGCTCATGAATGCCGCGATGTCCTGATTGTAGGAACCGCTTCGCACGAATACCTGGGCGTCACCCGTCCAGCCAAGACGCTCGTCGCGTTGCGGGCAGTCGGTCGGCACCTCAAGATAGTTGGAGAGCTGACCCCAGCGAGTGTTGGACCAGATTTGGTTGAGTACTGCGCTGGAAGACTCGAATGCGCCGGTGTCGGCGTTTCCCGTGCTCAGCACGACGCCTGTGATCGTCGCTGCGGGCGGAGCTTTCGTGAGCCCCGTGACCTCGACGTAGCGGAATCCGTGGAAAGTGAAGCGTGGCTCCCAAATCTCTTGCCCGCTACCCTTGCACACGTAGGTATCTATGACACGCGCGGAGCGCAGATTGTCAGTGTAAATTGTACCGTCTGCCTTCAGCATTTCTGCAAAGCGCAGAGTCACAACCGTGCCCGCGGGCTCGTTCACTTTGAGCCGCGCAAAGCCTGCGAAGTTCTGACCGAGGTCAAACACATACACCCCGGGCTTCGGCTCCGTTACTGTTACGGTCGGCCGCTCGACGACCCGGCGCACCGGTGGCGCGGGATGCGCGCGAAGGATAGACGGAGATACCTCTGCACCACTAGTGACCGCGAACCAACTGCGGTCGTTGAAGCCAGGCGCATCCCAACCGGGCTGCTCGAGCCGCGCATCGTAGGATTCGCCCGCTTGCATGTCGGCCTCGAGAATCGGACCCATGCCTGCCTTCCAAGTTGGATCAGTGACGATGACATGGCTGTGACCGGCTGCATCGAACACATGCAATTCCGCACGCAGGCGCGTGTGTCGACCATAGAAATTTTGGCCGAATGCCCCAACGTTTCCGCGAAACCAGCCGTCAGCAAGAAGGGCGCCGATTGTATTATCTCCTTTCTTGAGACGGGCCGTAACATCGTAGGCACGGTAATAGAGTCGTTTCCTATAGTCGGTCCACCCTGGGGTGAAATAGTCATCCGAAATACGCTGGCCGTTGAGCCGAGGCTCCACGTTACCCAATGCAGTCACATAGAGCACCGCGCGCGCGGGCTGCGATGAAAGCGTGAAATCCTTGCGCAGCAAAATGACCGGAAGGTAAGTGCGATCCTTCTGTGGGGTCGGTAGCCATTCCGCGATCGCAGTCTTAGCATCATCGTATCCTATCCATTTCGCCTGCCATGTATCCGATTTCAACAATCCCATCGACCACTTTGCAGGGGCACTCCAGGCCGAGCGCCGATTCTCGCCATCGACCACTTGCACTTTCCAGTACGCTTGGGCATGTGCCGGCAGACGCTTGCCGGCGTAAACAACCTGATCAGTCGAACTGCCAACCAGTTCTGCGTCCCATAGGTCGCCTTCGTTCCTATCGAGGAGCGCCAAACTCGAAGCGACGACAACTCGACTTGCTGTCTGCACCTGCCCACGCTCAGTTGAATTGCTGCTTAGCAGCCAGCTCAAGCGCGGCGCGGGCTCATCGATACCAACCGGATCATTGAGATATTCGCAGCGCAGCATAGTAGGAACCAGAGGGGATGCGGCAACGTCCTCTGGTTGACGGATACCACTGCAGGCAGCCATGGCGCAGGCCAAAGCAACCGATTGGAAGCAGCTTAACAATCGGAGTTTCATTGCATTATTGATCTTTGGGTCATTGGCAGTGGACACTCCGCTTTCCGATTGGGCAAAGCCTGGCGGAGGCTCCTGGTTCAGAATCGCGCGGAGATCGACTAGAAGCGGTAGGTACCTGTGACACCCAGTTCTCGCTCGGGTGCAACACGAACAGCAGTGTAGCCCGAGTGCCACCTTCCGATATTGGTTTGGGGCGACCGATTAATGACTATCTCGCGGTTCAGGGCATTTTTCACCCAAAACGTGATGCTCCACTTCGATTCAGGATTTCTTAAGCCCACGAACAGGTCGAGCGTGCCCGAGCCACCAATATGTGAATCCGGCGTGGCGATAAGTTCACGGTCACTATTGTATCGAAACAGGCTGCGGGCAAAAACCTCATGAGAGGAGAACCGCTTCGACCACTCGAAGCGCGAACTCAAAGTCAATCGCGGTGTATCCCCTAGCCGCTTGCCGTTCATTGAGACAAAGCTAACCTGCTCACCCGGCGTGTTGAAGACGGAAAGCCCGGCCGCATTGTACACGTTGGCGGGCGAACGCGCGTCAGTCCATCGTGCGTCGGCGTAGCTGAAGTCGAACCCGAAAACCGCGCGATAGGGCAAAGCCGCAGTCAAGCCGACTTCGACACCCTTCGTCTCAGCATCGCCATTGAATGAGATGCCGTAACTGTTGTCTGAAACACCGTCGAAATTCGAATCAGCATTCACGTATCCCGAATGGGAAATATAGCCCTTGAACTTCTGGTAGAAGACGTCTGCGTTCAGTTGTATCCTATTGTCGTACCATGTGCTCTTGAAGCCCAATTCCACACCGTTGGATTTTTCCGGTTGATAATGGAGGTATTTTTCCAACTCGGCAGAGTCAATGCGGAGGCTTTCGCCACCCGGCCGGTAGGAGCGGCCAATCGTGACATAGCTGAGGATTCTCGGAGTGAACTGAAAGGACAGACTGCCCGTGCCGGTGGTAGGCTTCTCATCACGAGAGGTACTGCCGTCGATGCCCAAAGCCGGGTCTGCCGAACGACTGTCGGATTTGATCTGCTGATATCGAACACCAGCTTCCAAGCGCACTTTCTTGGAAACTTGGACTGTATGTGTCGTAAAAAGCCCACGGTAAGATCCCGTACCCGTGACTGCAAGGTCGAGAGGGACGGTGTAATCCGGAGCGCGCGGCACGGGACTTATGGAAACGTAGGGGTTCGCGTTATCGAACCAAAGTTTGGCAGCCGGCTGCCGAACACGCACCGTTGAATCGCTGCTCTCATAGTAGACACCAAAAATGTAGTTCCAAGTCGTGTGCCTCACGGATGAGAACCGAAGTTCGTAAGTCTGAGTGCTGCCCAAGTTGTCTAGTATCTGCGGATCTGTATATCCTGGGATGATGTTGGCAAGGTTGACGTACTCTGTTTTCATGTGCGACTTGGTGTCCTGATATCCGACAGTCGCGGTCAATTCGTGCCTGCCCGGTAGCTTCAGGGCAGCAGTCAAGGAATCCAGGACAGGCCGATCTTCGTACGTGGCATCGCCGGGACTGACTGAGATGCGATCAAACGGATTCAGATTCTTCGGCAACGTCTTGCTGTAAACCGGCGAACCTTGGACTGCTGCAAAACCCACCAGCACCTGATCCAGATATTGATGCACGAACGTAACATCGAAATTGTCATTGGGCTTCCATTCCAGTGTCGCGCGGAAACTGCGGGTATGGCTGAAATTGTCTTTCCCAGTGACGATGTTGCGGACACCGCCGGCACTATTGCTATCGTAGAGACCAGCGAGCCGGAACCCAAGTACCCCTTTGATGATCGGCACGTTCAAGGCAAACTGAGAGTTGATAAGATGCTGGTCTGAAAGCGACTGATCGAGCGAAATGCCAAAATTGTTGAGATCTGGTTTTCGCGTCGCAATCGTGATGGCACCGCCCGGCGACGAACGGCCGCGCAGGGTTCCCTGCGGTCCGCGCAGTACCTCGATCTGTCCGACATCATACAAGGAACGAAACGCCGTATCCGGGCCGACTGCGACTTCGTTCCAATATACGTCCACAGCCGCGGTCGTGCCGCTGTCCGGGTTGAACGTGATGCCGCGCATACTCGGGATCGGATTGCGGGGATCGGTCATCTTCACGTCCAGCCCCGGAGATAGATTCTGCACATCCTGGGCATTGAAGAGCTTGAACTCTTCCACTTTCTGGCTGTCGATCGCAGTGATCGCCAACGGCACCTCTTGGATCGGGCGCGCAACTTTCTGCGCCGAAACAGTAAAAGAAGGCAGGGTGACAACGTCGTTGGACGTCGGGTTCTTCGAAGCAGGACCTGCCGGAGCAGTTTGGCCCTGCAGCGAATACAGGCAGAGCGTTCCGCAAGACACTACCAGTCCGGCAAATTTTCGAAAATTCCGCACTTTCGCGGACGAGGCAGCATTGTTTGCAAAACGAGTTGAGTTTGAGCGGCCCGATGCATAGCGGCTAACGGCATTCATAATTAATTTCAGGGTGGTGGAGTAGGAATCGGCAAGGGTAGGTCCTGTAACTAGACCTTTTCGATTCGGAGTTCACACGATGGGAATTCTTGTTCCAATCGCCGTGTTAGATGGAATTTCATCTGTTGAGAGCCCGTTCGGCTGGATGAATGTGTTCGCCGCTTCCAATACTTGCCGTCACCTTCGAGGCAGATTTCAAATCACCCCCGCTTCCAGCAAGTGCGCTCCCCTAAGGTCTACCAGATGCCATCCTGCTGAGCCAGCAGCCATGAAACTGAATCTCTACTTCGCCTTGTTGCTCATGGGGGCGGCGTTGCTCGGATTTCCAAGTCGAGGGGAAGAATTGTCGCAGGTCCGATCGGGCTGGGCCCAGTCGCAACGCGGGTTACCTTTGATCACGTCCTTCGAGATTCCGCCAACCCGGCACAATGGCGAAATCTGGGCTTTTGCCACGACTGAAGACGGTCGTCTTTGGATAGGCTCCGACGAGTTGTTTCTATTCGACGGCAAGACTCGCGAGAAGGTCGACCTGCCCTTTGAAACCTATGCAGTCCGCGCCCTAGCCCACGACGACGCCGGCAGACTCTGGGTTGGGGCTATCGACGAGATCGGCCATATCGAACCCACCGCCACCGGCGGCTGGTGCTATATCTCCGCTAAGACACAACTGCATGCCGCGGGTATCGACTTCGTGAGCAATGTATGGGACGCCCAGTCCACACAGGAGGGGGTGGTATTCGTCACGGACCATCGGATCTTGCGCTGGAATGGCTCGCGTTTCGAACACTGGGAATTGGATCTACCGGCCCAGAGTCGACTCTTTTCCAACCGAGATCGTGACTCGCTCTGGATATTTCAACCGGGAGTCGGCTTGCTGCAAATGGGACCAGAAGGACCACACGTGGCCGTCTCACTTGGCGAACTGCCTGGCACCCAGGTGCTGTGGACTCTCACCACGGGAAACCGCGATAAACCGGGAACCTCCCCTGCCCTATTAATTTGTGTTGCCGATGGGATCTTTCTCCAGCGCCATGGTCAATGGCACAAACTGAAGCGGCTTTCTGCAATTGTCGCGGGTAAGTCCCCGTGGCGCGCCACAATGCTCGATGGCGACACCTTGGCCATCGGTACGCTTCTCGGCGGGGTAGTCATTGGATCAATCGATGACGAGGTTCATGCCGTCATCGACCGAGCCAGTGGTCTGCCGAACGAATCAATCAGCAGCCTGTGGACAGATAGCCTAGGCCATCTCTGGACCGGCTATGTCGGGGGCATGGCGCGAATTGAAGCCATGGGAGTCGCCTCGGTTTTCGACAGTCGCAATGGGTTCACTGACCCACCGGCCTTGAAGGTGATCTCGCATGCAGATCGAGCCTACATTCTCACCCGCAAGGCACTTTCGGTGCTCAAAGCTCATGAGTTTGGTCAAACCGCACGTGTCACCCCCGTCGCCCAGCTTGAAATGCCTTTGTCCGACGTTATCAGTATCGGTCCAGAACTTTGGCTGAGCGGCCTCGGAGGTGGAATCTGGCGCCTGTCAGGCAATACCCTCAGGCAAGTAGTACCGGCAAGCGGCTACATCTTCTCAATGCTCGAAGCAAAAAGGACGCCTTACACGTTGTTCTACTTGCACAACACCCTGATTGAGGCGCTCAGTCCAACCGGACCCGATACATGGACTGCAAAAAGCCTTTCCGCGAATTCGGACGCCTATTCCCTAAATATGGTCCGCGACCCTAGCGGTGACGTCTGGGTTGCGACCGTAACACAAGGTTTGTCGCGGTTTCGTTTGGAGTCAGACCCAGACGGACAAACTCGGATGCGTATGGTAAGACACTATCGCGCTGGTCAAGGATTGCCGCAGCCAATTGAGCGGCCACAACTGATGGCTGTAGGAGATCGAATCTTCCTGCTCTCAGAGAAGGAAATCCTCGGTTACGACAGACGTGTGGACGCCTTCAATATTGTTCCAAGCCTCAATTCCTTTGTCGCAGAAGCGGCCACTTCCACGGACGATCCTTCGGTTGCATACTGGATCGTACGCAAGGCTCAGAACGATATGTCCACCGGGAATCTGTCGGCCCTGATCCGATTGCGAGTTGAGGACACTGCCGAATCTCCAACGTGGGAGCCGCTGGACATGCCGGATCTCTCCCAAGCAGGCCGGATTAGCGGGCTAGGTTTCACTGCTGCAGAAGGCGGCGCCCTATGGATCGCCGGCAGTCACTCCCTGGTCCGCCTTTCGATTCCCAATTTGTCACCTCCTTCGAAACCGCCGAGACTAAGATTACGCCTTCTAGAGCGCAATGGCACCGCAATATCCTTGCCACAACCCTATGAAAAACAGGTTTTTGAATCGGACACGAGTCGCTTGCATTTCGAGTTGACCGGCCTGCTCCGTGGCTCCGGCAAAGGGATGTTCGTGCAAGCTTCCCTTAGCGGTCTTCCTGACAAATGGATTCGGACACAGACCGAGCCGGTGTTCGAATTTACTGGGCTGCGCCCCGGCGACTATACGTTTCGCGCACGTGCGTTGGACCCCTTTGGCCGCGCGGGGCCACCGCTGGAGTTCTCTTTCTGGGTTGAAGCGCCCTGGTATCAGCGTGGGGCCGCAATCGTCGCTTATGTGATGGCCGGAGCGTTGCTCACCTTAGTCGGTGTGCGCTGGCGGATGCGCTATCTAAGGCGGCAAAACGAACGTCTCAATAAGCTGGTTGACTCACGCACGCATGAACTCGCACGTGCCAACGTGGTGAAAAACGAATTCCTCGAGAATATAAGCCACGAAATCCGAAATCCGCTTAACGGTATTGCCAATCTGGTCGATCTGCTACGCGACGCCCCTCTACCGCCGGAGGAGCGACACCTGGCCCAGTCACTTGGGCGTTCCACGGAACATCTGAAACGCGTCTTTTCGGATGTCTTGGGTTACACCAAGCTCGAATACGGTCACGTCAACCTCGAGGCGGAGCCCTTCTCTCTGGTACAGTTGCTCGAGGATATAGTGGCCTTGTTCGGCGTCGAAGCACGAGAACGCAAAACCGAACTGTCGTTGCGCCTGCCCGCCGGCTTTGTCGATGGCTTCCGTGGAGACCCAGAGAAAATCCGCACTATCGTCAGCAATTACGTGAGCAATGCGCTCAAGTACGCTCCTGGTGCCCCTGTGGAGTTGGTAGTAACCTGTACCTCGACCAATCCGTCCGGCACATGCCGAGTATGGATCGGCGTCTGCGATCACGGCCCGGGAATCTCAGCCACCGAGCTTGATAAATTGTTCAGGAAATTCTCCCGCGGTATCCGTGCGAAAGCTAGCGGGATCAGCGGTACCGGTCTTGGTCTAGCGACCTGTCGCGGGTTGGCGGAGCTGATGGATGGCAAGGCCGATGTATCCAGTGAGGAAGGCAAGGGCGCAACGTTTTGGATTGAGCTACCCTTCGAACGCGCCACACCGCCCACCTTGTCCTTGAGTAACATGAACACGCCCGGCGTTCCCGTGACTGCCGGGGCCTTGTATGCGCTCATCGTCGACGACCAGGAATATAACCAGGTCGTACTTCGTGGTATAGCGCGCCGCCTCGGCTATGAGGCTGAGGTTGCTTCACTTGCCGATGAAGTCTGGCTGCATATTGACCAGCATACTTATGCCGCAGTCTTTCTCGACTGGGAACTCCCCGGCCCCAATGGCGGAGAGATCGCGCGAAAGCTACGAGACCACCCTAACTCCCGCAATGCGGTCATTGTGGCAACCACTGCGCACGACACCGATGACATCCGACAACAGTGTCTCCAAGCACAAATGGACGGATTCGTACTCAAACCCTTCGACACCTCCAGAATCCGCAAGGTCTTGGACGGGGCGTCTGCCCGACGCTCAGGGCGGAGGGAGCAAGCGGCGGATTCGGACGGAAACGAGCAGTCGCGCGCGAAGTCGAGTTCCCAACTCTTCTTGAGTGCTTTCGCAGATTTCGCTGTGGGTGATCCTACGCGCGCTCAACAAGCGGTGTCCCTCTACCTCGAAGCCCTCGAACAAGAGCTGTCAGCACTGAAAGCCGCCATCGCACGCGATGATCGCGAAGGCGTCGCGCGTCAGGCGCACAGGGTGTGCTCGCATTCGGGTCTGGTGAATGGCACCGCCCTCCACATTGCCGCCCAGAAGCTTGTGACTGTAGCCCGCAGCCAGCCTAACGCCGACTGGCGTCCATTGTGCCTAGCTGTCTTCGAAGAGGGAGCAGCGCTAAAAGCCGCCATCACTTCTCACCCAAAGTTCCCGACCGCAAGCGAGTAAAGCCCTTCTCTGTCGCGTAGCGGATCAAGTGAGAGGTGCTGTGAATGCCGAGCTTCGTCATAATGTTGCACCGGTAATTCTGCACCGTGATCACCCGAAGCCCCAGCTGTTGAGCGATCTCGCTGTTGGTATAACCGCGCCCCACCAGTACCAGCGTTTCCTGTTCCCGATCGGACAAAATTTTGTTGAAAGCCGCCGGTTCATCGAGCAATCGCTGCCACACCTCGCGCACGACCGGAGATCGATAGCGCCGTCCCTCCATGACGGTCGCAACAGCCTCCTTCAGGATTTCCATGGGATGGGTCTTCTTGTCCACAAACCCTTCGATATTTGACTGTAGAACCCGGTGCACGGTCACCTCATCGGTGTGCGCCGACAAGGCGATGATCTTCGCTCTTGGCGCCACCCTTCTCAGTTCTGGCAGCAACTCCAATCCGTCACCATCCGGCAACTCAAGATCCAGAAAAACCAAATCCGGCTTGATTTCGCTACAACGCATAACTCCCGTCGCTCCATCGGAAGCCTGCCCAATTTCCTGGGGTTTCAGAGTCGATTGACAGGCCCAAGCCAGCAGGTCCCGAACTATGGTTTGGTCCTCAATAATAATGATCTTCACGGCATCGGGATGGATACATATCACCGTGGTCGGTTGCTGCAAGTGCTTTAGAGATTTCCATTGAAACATTGTCATGACTGCGTCCGAAGAAACCGCCCTCGCGCATCCCCGTTAGGACGGATACAATCGGTGACCTCAGGCGAAACTGACGCCTGAAACGATGCCGAGTTCGCGACGGCGTTTGGCGCGGTCGCGGGCTGCCTTGATTGCGTAGCCGCTCCTGAGGTGTCACCGGCGATCAGATCTGCGGCGCAAAGCTTGGGTGGAGCAAAGCTTGGGGTCTGGCCTTACATTTTGACTTGATGATGAAGATTCCGACACGGTATGCACCGAGGACATAGGTAACACTTTGTCCTGGGACATGGGTGACCTATGTCCACGGCTCATACCAACCCCGTCACTTTGGTTCGGGTCTCGAGTTGCTCACATCAGGGTGATATTTTTCGAGAGGGTATGAACCGAGACCAAGCAAATGACGTCACGTCTTGATTCTTGACACGAGTATGTTGGCGTGATCCTCAAAATTCCCCGGTTGCTCGCATGAAACTAGGCTTGCTCTCGTCATCATCAATTCAATATGTAAGACTTGACCCGATGGATCACCTTTTGCCAGATATTCATCTGGAGGAACCCGAACCCAAGGCAGCGCCGACCGTTGGCCTGTTCCGCGATGGGGTGGGTCAATTCCTCGCGCCTGTTTTCTATAGGGTATGCACTTGACGTAAGCACTGTTGCGCCGACGCTCGTCGCAGCTGAAACCTATACCTTTAGCGGCTTGATGCCTAGCGCTGGTGCCGCCAGCGTCTGATGCTTGTCGTAGGTGTATATCTCAGGGAAGTTGTGGTGCAGGCAAGTGACCAAGTGAAGGCAATCAGCGGCGCGGAGAAATACCGTGTCGGGGAGGGTGGCATAGGTCTTGGCAGCCGCATCAATGATCGCAGCGTCCAAGGAAATCCACGTCCAAAAACCTCCAATGTCGTCGGAGTTGAATTGTCGGACCGCGACATCAAATTTCTCGCGTGACCAAGTCTTCTCGCGCAGTTGCCGGTGAAAAACACCCATCAACTCCACGCGAACCAAATCTGACACGAAGCGCTGGTCGGCTTCTTCAAGCAATGCCCGCACGGCTTTTGATTCGGTTTCAACCACATAGAGTTTGGCAACCGTCGATGTGTCACAAAAAACCATGATCAGCGGTCGCCGCGGATTTCGTCCAAAGCCGCCTGGATCGCGTCACCGGGAGCCTCCGCCATCATCGCCTCGTATGCTGGCAGCACCACGCGCTTGCGATTTACCGGGCGAAGCAGCGACCGATTGACAATCACGGCCACTTCTTGGCCCCGATCCGTAATAGGAACCGGGCGCCTTGAGGCCCCTGCGCGGCGCACCAGAGCACCGGTGTCGTCGTGGAGTTGTTTGATGGTGAGGGCTGCGGGGGTTGGTGGCATGGGCGTAAGAGAGTCACATTTGGTGGAGATGTCAAGAGTCACAGAGACACTAACATGATTGCACATCTTTGGGGTCTGGCCTTACATTTTGACCTGATCATGAATATCCCGACACCATCTTCCGGTGGCGCGGAGCAGTTCCTGCTTGAAGCCGCCGACAAGCGAAAGGCTCGATCCTGGCGCGCGTAGCGCCCAGGTCATCAGATTCGCCGAGCGGAACTCGCTGTGCTGCACTTCCGCCCGGCGGCGTCCGTTGTAGGTCAGCAGGATTAGAATCGCCACTCGAGGCCCGCAAACCCACCGACCGGCAACTGCGGGTACCCGTGGACCTCCTCGTATTTCTCGTCGAGCAGGTTTTCAACCCGCGCCTTGACCGTCAGGCGCTCGTTGATCGCCCATGCTCCGTAGATCCGCACAACCGAATAGTCCTCGCCGTCAACCGTTGCAAATGTCGCGGCATGCACGTCCTCCCGCTGGAGAACAACCCGCAAGCCCGCCCCGGCGCTGAAACCACGGCCGAAATCCTTCCAGAGATCAAGGTTTCCGGCATGGCGCGGACGCCTCAGCAAACGGCGACCACTCGACTCATTGTCCGCCTCCAGATAGGTGTAGCTCAGTCGAATCTGCGCCGCAGCCGGAATTGTGACTTGCGTTGACAGTTCGATGCCGCGCGTCCGCGCACGACCGACGTTGGCCACGGAACTCGGCATCTGCGAGAAATCCGAGACGATCAGGTCGCGAAACCGGGTGTCGAACCAGGTGACACCCACGGAGCCGCGATTGTCGCTCAGGTACCAGTCGAAACCGACATCACCACCACGCGCGCGCTCGGGCTTCAGATCGGGATTCCCAACATAGAACGCACTTTGCCCGTAGAGATCCAGGAAACTGGGTGAACGAAACGCCGTGCCCCAGCTCCCGCGAAACTTCAGCCGTCCGTCGAGCACAAGCCAGGCTGCAGAGGCCCTGCCGGTTGTATGACGCCCAAAGGTGTCGAAGTCATCGTGCCTCAGGCCCGCGGTGAGGTGAAGGTTGTCGGTCGGCGTGATCTCATCCTGCAGGAAAAAGGCCAGAAGGTGCTGACTGTCGTCGATTGCGCCGAATCCCGTGTTCAAGGTGTGGTTCGCTTCTCCGGTGAACCCGCCGGTGATACGATGGCCGTCAATCCCGTCGTAGGTTGTCTGCCAGTCGATCACCGTACGCCGGTTCTTCACGATCGTGGTTGATGTCGGAAACCCTGCCGAGGGATTCTCCGAAGCGAAACGGCGGCTCTGTCCGCCGACAACGACATGAGAACGCATTTCCCGACTGTGTATCCAATCAGCAAATACGGTACCCAGCCAGTTTGACTCGCGCTCCTCGTTGTCGGGATCGTTCACAAACCGGCTTCCCGGCGAACCATAGTTTCCCTGAAACCCGCGCAGCGTTGCACCAACGCCGAGAGATTCTGAGACCGTGCGGTCCACGCGCGCCGTGAGGTTGCCGCTACGGAAATCGTTGTTGATGCGATCGTTCTCCGTCACCCCACCCTGTACGGCGACATTGTAGGCCCATCCGCCGGGTCGCTCACCCTGCGATGAAATCGCTCCCTGAATTGTGCCGAAACTTCCTCCCTCAACAGCAATCCTGCTGCTGGCAGTCCCGGTCCCGCGCTGACTGCGCAGCGAGATCACGCCGCCAACCGCCTCGCCGCCATAGAGTGTGCTCTGGGGCCCGTGAGAGATTTCAAGGCTGTCGCACGCGGACACACAGCTTCCTCCGAGGAACACCGCATAGTCGGTGTTGGGATCATTGAACCGCAGCCCATCCACCAGGAAGAGCGTCTGGTTGGAATTGGCTCCTCGAAGGAAAATCGAAGTCGAGGCCCCCGGCGCACCCGAAGCCAGGACCGGCACACTCGCGCCTGCGAGCGCCTCTGCAAACGAGGACACCTGTCGGCGCTGCAGGTCGCCGGATGTGATCACATCGACGACGCTTCCCAGCGCGCGCGGAGAGGCGGGCGTTCGTGTTGCCGTGACCACGTAGGGGTCAAGCCAGGCGACACGCTGCGCGGTGGATCCGGGCGCAGGCGTCGCGATCACGGTCGCAACCGGGATCGCAAGGGAGAATAGGACCGGCAAGCCGGTCCGGAAAATGCCCGCAAGGCGGGCACCCGTTGGTAGGTGCATGGAGGACTGCTTTCTATGGCAAGAGCAGAGGCCTCCGCTTGAACGGGATTCCTCGGACTCTCACGCTTCATTGATGCGATGAAGGAGTCACAGCCGATCCGCGCATTATCGCACCGGCTGCGTGAGCGCCGGAGGCAGGATGTTCGGACTCCGCATATGTGCCCGCGATTGCATGATCCGCAACCGCCGGCGCCTCGCCTCCGCCTTCATCGGCCCATGCCGATTGGCTCTGCCCACGCCGTTCGACGGCGCGGTGGAGGTTTGTGATGCGATACCGCAGCGCAACTGTGGCCGATTCTCACGGCCTTCCCCTGATCCCCAGCGATGCAAAGAACACGAACGGGCCAGAGGCATGGGGAATCCCATTTTCCATGCAACAAAATAATCATATCAACGCATCCGAATATATTGATATGTTTTCTTGCCAGTTGTGTGATGATCATTCATACTGATCCCCACCTTACGAAATGGCCTCGCTTCCACCGCTCAATCCCGAACGCGACGCCGCCTTCCGCGCGCTGTTCGCCGAACGAATTGTGATCCTCGATGGAGCGATGGGATCGCTCATCCAGGCGTTTAACCTGACCGGAAAGGACTTTCGCAGCGGCGACCTCGCAGCCCATGGACATGATCTCAAGGGCAACAACGACCTGCTCTCGATCACCCGCCCCGACATCATCGAGGAAATTCACCACCGCTACTTCCATGCCGGTGCGGACATCGTCGAGACCAACACCTTCAGCGCCACCGCGATTGCGCAGGCTGACTACCACCTCGAAGGCAAGGTGACCGAGATCAATCTCGCGGCAGTGGCCTGCGCGCGACGCGCCGCCTCAGCGGTCGAAAGCGAAAGGCCAGGCCGTAGATGTCTTGTCGCAGGCGCCATCGGCCCGCTGAACCGCACGTTGTCGATGTCGCCCGACGTCAACCGCCCCGACTATCGTGCGGTGACCTGGAACCAGGTCGTCGCCGCCTACACCGAGCAGGTCCGTGCGCTCGTGAGCGGCGGCGTCGACGCCCTTCTCGTCGAAACGATATTCGACACGCTCAACTGCAAGGCGGCGCTCTTCGCAATCGAGAGTGTCTTCGAGGATGTCGGCGGGCGCCTGCCCGTGATGATCAGTGTCACGATCACCGACGCGTCGGGTCGCACACTCTCCGGCCAGACGACCGAGGCGTTCTACAACAGCATCCGGCACGCAAATCCCTTTTCCGTCGGCATCAACTGCGCCCTCGGCGGTCGCGCGATGCGTCCCTACATCGAGGAGCTCTCCCGCATCTCCACCTGCTACGTTTCCTGCTACCCGAATGCCGGCCTTCCCAATGCGTTCGGCGGCTACGACGAAACTCCGGAGGAGATGGCCTCGATCATGCGCGAATTCGCAGCCTCGGGCCTCGTCAACCTCGTCGGCGGCTGCTGCGGCTCGACCCCCGATCACATCTCGGCCATCGCCGCCGCAGTCAGGGGCCTGCCGGCGCGAAAGCTGCCAGTCGCGGAAACCTCCATGCGTTTGAGTGGGCTCGAACCGCTCATCGTCGCCTGACCTCCAGGAACCGTCGTGTCAAATCCCCCCTCGCGCAACGCCTCCGGATTTCTGGTCATCGGTGAACGCACCAACCTGACCGGCTCGCCCAAGTTCGCCAAGGCGATCAAGGCGGGCGACTGGACCGCCGCCATCGAAATCGCCCGTCAGCAGGTCGACAGCGGCGCCAACATCCTCGACATCAACGTGGACGAGGCGCTGATCGACGGCGAGGCGACGATGGTGAAGTTCCTCAACCTCATCGCCTCCGAACCCGACATCGCACGCATCCCGGTGATGCTCGATTCGTCGAAATGGTCCGTGCTGGAGGCAGGCCTGCAATGCCTCCAGGGAAAAGGCATCGTCAATTCGATATCGCTCAAGGACGGCGAAGCCGAATTCCTGCGGCGCGCCCGTCTGCTGACTCGCTACGGGGCCGCCGCCGTGGTGATGGCCTTCGATGAGCAGGGGCAGGCGGCGACCCGTGACGACAAGGTGCGCATCTGCACGCGGGCCTATCGACTCCTCGTGGATAAGGTCGGGTTCTTACCGGAGGACATCGTTTTTGACCCCAACATCCTCACCGTCGCAACCGGCATCGAGGAACACGCCAATTACGCCGTCGATTTCTTCGAGGCCACCCGGATCATCAAGGAAACCCTGCCCCACGCCAAGGTCTCGGGCGGCGTCTCCAATGTGTCCTTCTCCTTCCGCGGGAACAACCCCGTGCGCGAGGCAATGCACACCGCGTTTCTGTACCACGCCATCCGTCAGGGATTGGACATGGCAATCGTCAACGCAGGCATGCTGGGAGTCTATGACGAGATCGATCCCGTACTTCGTGAAAGGGTGGATGACGTGCTCTTCAACCGTCGGGCTGACGCGACAGAGAGGCTTGTCCGCCTCGCCGACGAATTGAAGGCCAGCGCAGGAACCGGTCCAAAATCGGAGGCAAAGGATGAACTCGCATGGCGGAATGCCCCTGTGGAGGAGCGGCTCAAACACGCGTTGGTGAAAGGCATCGACGCGTTTGTCGAGGAGGACACCGAGGAGTGCCGTTCCCGCTACGCGAGGCCGCTTGATATCATCGAAGGCCCGCTGATGGACGGCATGCGCGTCGTCGGAGATCTTTTCGGAGCGGGCAAGATGTTTCTCCCCCAGGTGGTCAAGTCCGCCAGAGTGATGAAGAAGTCCGTCGCCTACCTCACGCCCTTCATGGAGGCGGAGAAACAGGCGGCAGCCGCCCGCGGGGAATCGACACGATCCCAGGGCCGGATCCTCACTGCCACGGTAAAGGGCGATGTCCATGACATCGGCAAGAACATCGTCGGTGTCGTGCTAGCGTGCAACAACTACGAGGTCGTGGACCTCGGCGTGATGGTGCCCAGCGACAAGATCATCGCCAAGGCCCGCGAAATCCAGGCCGATGTGATCGGCGTCTCCGGGCTGATCACGCCATCGCTCGACGAAATGGTGCACGTGGCCAAGGAACTTCAGCGTGAGAAGTTCGACATTCCACTGCTGATCGGCGGCGCGACGACGAGTCCCGCGCACACCGCCGTAAAAATCGCCCCCGAGTATCCCGGTGGTGTCGTTCACGTGCTCGACGCCTCGCGCGTTGTCAACGTCGTCAGCGCGCTCCTTTCGCCCGAACGCAAGCCCGCATTCATGGAGGACGTGCGTACCAAGCAGCAGAAGCAGCGTGAGGACTTCGCAGCCCGACGCGCCAGAAAACCCCTGCTCTCGCTCGAGGTCGCGCGCTCCCGCCGCCCAAGTTACGACTGGAACGCGGTCGACATCCCGAAACCCGAATTCCTGGGAACGCGCGTCTACCGGGATGTCCCCCTCGGAGAAATCCTCCCCTTCATCGACTGGAGTCCATTTTTCAGCGCATGGGAAATCCATGGCCGTTACCCCCGCATCTTCGACGACCCTGCCATCGGCGCAGAAGCCAAGCGTCTTTTCAACGATGCACAGGTCCTGCTCGGCCGGATCGTGAACGAGAAACTCTTCACCGCCAACGCGGTGATCGGATTCTGGCCGTGCAATGCCGTCGGAGACGACATCGAAATCTGCGCCGACGAGTCCCGACGGCAGGTCGTGGCAACCTTCCATCAACTCCGCCAGCAACTAGAAAAGCCGGCTGACCAGTTCAATCACTGCCTTGCCGACTACATTGCGCCAAAGGACAGCGGTCGGATCGACTACTGCGGCGGATTCGCTGTCACCGCAGGCCACGGCGTGGCCGAACTCGCGGCCGAGTTTCGCGCGCACAACGACGACTACTCTGCCATCCTGTCGCAGGCACTCGGCGACCGCCTTGCAGAGGCAATGGCGGAGATGTTCCACAAGCGCGCGAGAGAATTTTGCGGCTACGGGAAAACGGAGAACCTGAGCCACGATGATCTCATCCGCGAGCGCTACCGGGGAATCCGTCCCGCCCCAGGTTATCCCGCCTGCCCCGACCACACCGAAAAGCCCGGACTGTTCGCGCTCCTCAATGCTACCGCCGCAGCCGGCATCATTCTGACGGAAAGCTGCGCCATGCAACCGGCCAGCAGTGTCAGCGGCTGGTATTTCAACCACCCCGATTCCAAGTATTTCGGCGTGGGCAAGCTGGGGCGCGACCAGGTAACGGACTATTCCAGGCGGAAGGGGCAGACTCTCGTCGAGACCGAACACTGGCTGGGACCGTACCTCGACTACGAAACGTCCTGAAGCGCCAGCCACCCGCTGTCCTGCCTGCGCTTGCATAAGTCTCCGCCATCGGCGAAATGATGCAGGACAGCCATGGCCGAACCGCTGCCGCCACCCGTTCCCTCCGGAGAACCTGAATCCGGGATCGAGATCCGCTCGACCAAGCGGGGAAAGGAGAGTCCCTTGCTCGTCGTTCCCTCCCCCGTCGCATGGGCCACGGCTGCCGTGTTCACAATGCTCTCGGCCTGGCTCGCGATCAAGCTGTGGAGTTGTGGACATGAACTCAATGCCTTGCGAGCCACATCAGAACTCGAGCATGCCGCATCCCGCATGCTCAGGAATGAACTTGATGCCGAACGGCTGATTTCCGCGCATCTGGCCGAGGATATTCGAAAGCTGGAGGAGTCCTTGAAGACCTCCACCTCAGTTGCGCGTCCAATTCCGGGAACGCAGGAACTCAATAACCTCCGCACGCTGCGACTCCTGCCCGCACGCGGCATCGAAATGCCAGGGATGGCGTTTGTCGTCTGGGACACGCGGAGTCACTCAGGACTCGTACTCGTTGAACACTTGCCATCGCCCACCCCTGGCCATGAATACCGGCTGGGCATAGCCGAGGCCGCCGACGTACCTTGGCAGGACGCAGGTGCGCTCTCGGTTGATTCATCAACAGGCATCTGGCGCATTTTCTTTGTCCATTCCGCGCCTCTCGCAGAATCCACCCGCTTCGCCATCAGACGCAGCTCAGAAAACGGAGCATCCGCTGATGCTGAGGTGATCCTGTCCGGTCCGTAGTCGCGCTCGAGAAGACCTCGCGACAAGGCAACTCCGCTTCAGCGGTCGAAGCCAGGCGCGGCGCAGACTTTGAAGCGACCTCATGAAATAAATTGCGGGCAAAGGCTCGGATCGACCCAAACCCTGCCCGCGGCAGAATTCTCAAGCCACCTCAGAAATCAATCGTCGCAGAGAGTTTGAATTCACGCGGATTTCCCCACATGCCGGAAGCGGCGGCACCTGAACGGTAATAGTCCTTGTCAAGGACGTTGTCCACGTTGAGTGCGAAGGTGACGCGCCGCTCGTAGATCTTCGTTTGATAGCCGGCAAGGAGGCTGACCAGCGCGTAGGAGGGAGACCAGAGCTTCTCGGCAATGCCATCACGATCCAGATCCGCATTTCCACGGAAAGTTTCGCTGCGCCAGTTTACGCCTCCGCCAAAATAGAATCCCTTCATGGCGCCCTGCTTGATGTCGTAGCGCGTGAAAAGATTGAAGCGATCCTTCGTATACCCCGCATTGGGAACACCGTCCGGCAATGTTGGCAGGAAGGCATCCAGCAATGGCGTCGCCTTGTTCTGGCTCTTTGCCTCCTGCTGAAATGCGTGGAGTTGAGGAAGCCGATCACGTGTCTCCACCTTGTTTGTCGCCATGTTGGCCATCAGTCGCCAATTGCGCGTCAGATTCGCAACCAGTTCGATTTCGACGCCGGAAGTCGTGATCTTCTCGGTGTCAGAGCCATTGATGTTGAACGTATCCGGGAAGATCGCAGCCAACTCGTTCTTCACATTCTGCTGGGCGGAACCCAGTGCCGTAATGCGCCCGTTGGGTTGATAGTTGCTGTAGTAGGTGGTGTTGAATTCGAGCTTGCCGCCGAACAACGTGAGGCGGATGCCCATATCGGTGCCTTCGCCGTAGGGAATGCCCTGCTTTGTACCCACACGATAGCCGTCATTGCCATCGCCCAGCGAAAGACGGAACGACTGCGCGCGATTGAAGGTGAACGCGAGCATGTCATTGACGCGATAGACTGCGCCATAGTTGGATCCGTTGAATTTGTAATTTACGTATTGGGGATCCGAGAAACCGGGAACAGAGTCGACAATCCATGTATTCGCGAGTGGCCGCGGTACTCCGGAAATGGTCTTCATCTTGAATTCATCGCGTCGATACCCGAGCAGCGTGTACAAGTGTCCGTTGAAGTAGGTGCCAGCGGCACCGATGCCGATAGACGGCGTGTAGAATCGCCGATCGATCATCGCTCCCGTTGCTCCAACGGCCCCCTGCGCACCGGAACCGAGGTCGGGCATGTATTCGGATAGTCCCGGGACAGGTCCGAGGGATCCCGTCAACTGGGCGCCATCACCATCCTTGAGATAGTAACGGCGGATGAACTTGTTGTTGGCAAAGGTCGTTCGGTTGGCGTTCAACGCTGCCTGCGTAGCTGCTGGATTGATCGTTCCAATGAATGCCGCGCTGCCGGGCGAAACGAATTCCGCCATCTTGGGTCGCTTCTGGCCGGGATTGTCCTGGTGCTGCTGGATGTTGAGCGCGATCTGCTGCCTCATCCATCCCACATCCAAGTCATACACTGAGGACAGGCGGATATCCCGTACGATATTGCCACTCTCCTGATAGGTGCGCTGATACTCGGTGTAGAGTTCGTTGTAGTAGGGATTGGCGGCTCCGTTGGGAAGCAACGGATTGAGATCCCTTGTGATGCTGCGCGTGGTGGCGTTCCAGATTTCGTTGTCGCTGGAATAGTAATTCGCCGAAAGCAGAATGTTCCAGTTATCGCCGATCTGCTGTTCGATCTCGAGCACAAGCGACTTCTGATCCGTTCCGTTCGAGGCATTCGGTCCGTTGAACTGATACTCCCGCGGGACGATCTGCGTATTGGCAATGGAAACATTCGGCCCCTGACTGCGAACCCGGCCGCTCAGACGGTACGTGCCTCCATTGATTGGGAGAAACACCACTCCATTCGCATTGTTGTAAGTCGACGTGGTGGTGTACGTGAACGCATCGGCAAAGAGTCCCTGTGACCTCACTTCCGTACTCTTCGCCATTTCAGTCATGACGCTGATCGTCGTCTTGCGAAACGGACGGTAGGTGACGGCTCCATAGACGCCGCGGAAATCACGGCGACCGTGGTCCCACCAGGTTTCATTGTTGGACTGCACGGCTGCGACACGCACGGCCACCTGGTCGTTGAATCGGCGATTTAGGTCTAGTTCGGCACGCCGGAGATCATTGCTGCCGAGGAAAAGTTTTGCACGGGTGATGTTTCTGGTGAAAAGCCCCCGCTTGGTGATTTGATTCTGGGCGCCGCCGAGGTCGGCCTCGCCATAGAGGAAGGCATTCGGTCCGCGCAGCAGTTCGACACGTTCCGTGCTGTAGGAATCGATGGGCGAGTACCAGATCCAGCCGTTGCGGATGGAGTAGTTGTTCTGGATCCCGCGGAACATGAGTCGGGAGGTTCCGCCGGCAACCTGGGGATCCGGATTCACCTCTCCGGTAACTGTCCAGCGCGTCATGTCCTCGATCGTCAGGGCACCCAGGTCCTGGATCATCTGACTGTTCACGACCGAGATGGAATTCGCCACGTTCTTGAGTTCCTGAACGGTGCGCATGCCGGAGGTTGTCTGCATGGATTCATATCCGGTTTCACGCTCGCTCGTAACCGTGAACTTTGACAGTTGGACGACCTGCCCAGCATCGTCGCTGTCGGTGGGGGTCGATGTTGCTGCAGTTTGTGCATGTACGGCCAGAAGACCGGAGAAACCGAGGATGACACTCGTTGAACAGGCGTGCCTCAAAGGCGCGCATATACGGGACAGATTCATTTTCATAGGGCGGGGGGTCGCAGGGCCAAATTTAGAAGCCGACGAACTCCTACGCCCGGCATGCCCATTCGCCAAGCGACGCGTTATTGACGCCGTTGAGTAACGTCTACGGAATCGCCTGCCGCCTGCGCCTCGGTCCCGGGGCGGTCCTCCCCGGCGCCCAGGTTCCAGCCACCAGATGCAGGTGCGCCTCATCCCGCGGACCAAAGCTGTTCGTATAGAGATTCGCAAGCGCCCTCTCGGCCGCGACACTTCCGATCAGCGGATAGTTCTGATAGATCCCGGTCATCGGGCCATCGAGTCTGTCCACACCCAGCGAAACCATTCCGACCGAGGGCGGTACCCTCGCCTGCAGTTCGAGCTCGGCGTTGCCAAGAATGACCACGTCGGGTCGTTGCGTGCGCAGCCACGATGGCAGGGCGGCCACAAGTTCAGCCTGCAGTTCGGTCGCCAGGGGTGCAATCCGCTCCTCAAGATGGTGCTCCTCGATCGCAAAGCGGTAGCCGCCAAGCCACCGATGGTCCAGCCGCCTCGATGTTTCACGGCTGAGCACCAGACCAATTCGGCGGTAGCCGAGTGCCACACACCGGTCGACCGCAAGTACGGCTGACTGGAAATGATCGCTGGCAACACGCTCGATCACGGGTTTACTGACGCTCATACCAAGTCCCACAACTGCCAGCCCGGAAAAATCAAAATCCACCTGGGTTTCATCATGGGGCATGGGGGCCACGATGACGGCGTGAATGTTTCGCGTGCGCCAGATCTCGCGCATCCGCGTCGAAGTCATGCCCGCGTCTCTCAACCCAAATTCCTCCAGCCGACAACCCATCTCCGCCAGGCGCTCGGAGGCTCCGTTGAACATGCTCACATAGAAGTCGGCCTTGCGCCATTGCTCGGAAGGCAGGTGAGTCAGGTAGGCGACAGAGGTTGTGACATCCATGATCGGACGTCTTTGACGCTGCAGACTCATGAGGGCCGAGATGAGCGGGTTGGTGCTGTAGCCCAGTTTCCTGGCAACGGCAGCAATGCGCACCCGTGTGCTTTCCGGGATGCTGGAATCTCCACGGAGCGCGAGCGAAACGGCAGAACGTGAATAGCCCGCCGCACGAGCAACGTCTTCCATCGTGGGCTTGGGCTTCATTCTACTCAACTGTGTCAGTAGCGACGGTATTGTCAGCGAAATTCAC
>CAUJJL010000075.1 GCA_963205455.1 Verrucomicrobiota bacterium | reverse complement strand
TCTCCCTCTTCACAAGCCTGCGCGACATTGAGGACACTCCCGACATGGGCATTACGATCAGCCCCAACGCCCCGTCACAGGTGCGGTCGATCTTGAAATTCGGCTCTCTCTGGACCGTTGGCGTCAAGGGCACGTTCTAGAAGAAGTCTCAATATCTTTCGGTTTCGATCGAGTCACTTCAGACAGCGCAATAGTGATCGACGGCCTGCGCGCGCGCTTGAATCTGCCACGCTCCGAAGCAATTGGAGGCAATTTTGTGATGCAGCGCTTGCAACCGATGAGGAGCGCGCAGGCTTTACAGAGCAAGTAACGAGCCTCTTGCCCTGTTTGGTGTGTGGAATGAGGCTCGATGGGCCCTGATATCTCCTTATGAAGAAACCCATATTCCGGTCATTTCTCGCAATTCAATGCGCCCTGCTCGGCGGCTCGTTCGCGATGCATTTTCAGTCAGCTTCGGCAGCGGATGTCGGTCCTACTGCCTCGCCCGCAGTCACGGCAGGCGTGGTCTACGAACGGGTTTCGCCTCTTTCGGGTCAGGCAACGGAGAAGGCGATCTTCGGCAACAGCCCGGAGAGCCCCGACGGCAAGACGATTGTCTATGTTGCCTTTGACTGGAAGGCACAGCCCAGGCCCGGCATTCCCTCGAAAAGTGGGTTTTCGAAGGGCGCGCTCTATGTTTGTGATTCCAATCTCGAGAACCATGTAAAGATCAGGGATCTCAACCGTGCCCGCTGGCACGACGGTGCGATGCAGATCTGGCTGGATAACGATACGCTCGCTTACATGGACTACCTGCCAGCGAGGGACTGTTTCGTGACCTATGTCGTCCGGAAGAATGGCGATCTGGTGCTCGGCCCCCTGGAAGGCTCGTTGGGACATGGCGACACTCCGAACAACTCCGTCCTTCTCATCGTGGACGGAAAGAAGTATCCGAAAGGAAGCAGCCTTGGTCGCAGAGGACTTTATCTCTATAAGGCAGGTACTGTGACCCAGGTCGTCGACCTCGAAAAGGATCTCGGCAAATTGAAGGCCCTATACAAGGACAGTGATGAGCCTGCCGACTGGATGATCGCCCATGCAGAACTGAGCCCCAAGGGAACCTATATCAGCATCCGACTCGATCCCAAGAAGGGGCAGGAGAAAGTTGTCACCTGCCGGGCAGACGGATCCGATGTCAGGCCCTTCAATACTCCAGCCAAGCCTCTTCACCAGCAGTGGTATGACGACACGACCATTTTTGGACACAAGCGCGGTGGCGGACCTGACCACCTGCAGTGCCAGCGTTGGGATCGGGACGGAAAATACATCGAAACGCTGGCCGGCCCAGGCAATCACATGGGGCTGTCCCCCGACCGTCGCTATCTGGTTTCGGAGAATATCTATACAAGCGATCCAGTAGTGATGAAGCTCTACCGGGCTGGCCACACCGAGCCACTGGCGATCCTCATGAATGTGCCCCAGGGGCCGATCTGGGTGAACGGCACTCACGTCAATCCGGCATTTTCGCAGGATGGCAGATACGTGTACTTCAACATGCCAGTCGACGGTGCGCCCCAGCTTCACCGCATTGACCTGAGCACGTGGATTGGGAAATAGATTTTCGGCCAGCAGGTGATCACTTGGGCCAGGTCGCCCGCCACGCCATGAGTTTCCTATCGAGGTCGTTCACCCGCTCAGGATAGCGCGCAGCGAGATTGCTCGTCTCTCCCGGGTCGCCCACCACGTCATAGAGTTGAACCTGGCTTCCATCCGCATTGCGCAACAGCTTCCAATTTCCTTCGCGCACCGCGAGGTTGGGACTCGGGTCGGGTCCAAACTTGAATGACGTGTTGTTGCGGCCGTATTCCCAATAGAGGGGAGTTGCACGTCCCCACGGATTGCCAAACCATGCCGTGCTCACGTTGAAGCCGTCTAAGGCATGGCCCTCAGGCAATCTTGCGCCGCCAATGGCGCACAGGGTCGGAAGCAGATCCACAGCTGATAACACCGATGTCACATCTACGCGTCCGGAAGGAACATGTCCGGGCCAACGGACGATGAAGGGCATACGAATGCCGCCCTCCCACAGGGCGAGCTTGTGGCCGCGGTAGATTCCGGAGCGCTCCCCGTCGAAGGTTGGCAGCGCTTCATTGTCACTTGTGAAAATGACGATGGTATTCTCCTCGAGCCCGCGCTTTTTCAGGCCATCGAGCAGTCGTCCCATCTGCCTGTCATATTCTGCGAGAACCGGACGCAGGTTCTTCGGCAGATCCTTTCGGTCTGAAACTTCGTCCGGAACCCACGGAGTATGTACATCATCCGGCCATAGATTGACAAAACATGGAGTGTCACGATGGCGCTCCAGAAAATCCAGAGTCTTGTCGACAAAGAATGCCGTCCTGTTCCACCGCTTCACGCGATCCTTGTCGGACCAGATCCAGTTTGTCGCTGTCAGGTCGGGATGCGGCTCCGGGCTTTCATAGGTGCCCGCGTTCTCGTCGTAACCGTAGGCCGCAAATTTCGGTGCGTTGTGCACATCGCGCCCGCCGCCCAGGTGCCACTTGCCAAAATGGGCCGTTGCATAGCCACCCGCTTTCAAGGCCCGCGGCAACGACGGCGCGGCGGGATCCAGGAAGTCGGCCATCTCGCATGCGGCATTTCCCTTTCGGGTCTGCAGGTAGCTCGTGATCCGCCAGCGGGCCGGATACATGCCCGTGATGATCCCGCAACGGGAAGGCGAGCAGATCGGCGAAGCCGAATAATACTGGGTGAATCGTGTGCCCTCCGCCGCCAGACGATCAATATTCGGCGTTGGCGCTTGCTTGCCTCCATAGACTCCAAGGTCCCCCACCCCCATGTCGTCCGTGAGTATCAACACGATGTTTGGCCGTCGGACCTCGGCCGCCTGCGCGACACAGCCCAGTGACAGGAGAATAAGGCAAATCCGGAGGCCGCCCACGAGGAGGCGCATGGTAAGGTGGAATCCTTTCACGCTCAAAGCAGCGCACGTACGTGATAATCACTGATTGCCTTCGATGGCCAGAAGATCCGTCCAGTCATCACGCAAGTTGAAGAAGTGGTCGATGTACCCACTGAATCCGTCATTGTACCTCTTGTCCTCGCGGACTCCCGTGAGTCCGAGACTACAGGCAACCGATTTCAGACAGACTACACCGCGACAATGGCGTCGAGTTTTGCGGACAAATGCTTGAGCCAGGTGGCATCATCCATCGTGGGGGGATGATACTGTTCGGTGATCAGCCAGCCCGAATAGCCAACCTCATCCAATGCCCGCATGACAGCCGGCCAGTCGGAATCGCCCTCCATCAGATCGATCTTGAATCCTGCATACGGCCCATGTTCGTCGCGGATCTTCCGACTGTATTCCTTGACGTGGATCTTCACGATCCGGTGTCCGAGGATCCGGATCCACTGCTCCGGGTATCCAAAATTGACCACATTGCCGACGTCGAAGTGCCAGCGCACCCACGGGCTCCTGAATGAATCCACGTAACGCACCGCTTCCAGCGGACTGAGCAGGAACTGATTCCAGACATTCTCGATCGCGATGACCACCCCCAGGGACTCCGCAAGCGGGATTGCCTTGGCGATCTCTTCCTGCGAACGCGCATAGGCATCGGCGTAGGAAACCTCCTTCGTCACCTTGCCGGGCACCAGAAGGACCGAACTCGCGCCGTACGCGTGCGCGTCGCGGAGTGCCTGACGCAGACCTTCCAATCCAACCTCACGTACACTCGCGCTGGGATCCGTCAACGGCTTCAGCCAATGGGTCGCCACCACGATACTGGGCACCTTCAGCCCCGTCTCCTTCCTGGCCGCAAGAATCTCTGCCTGATCCATCGCGCTCGGAACCTCAACACCATCGAATCCGGCTGCCGCAAGCAGTCTGAATTTTTCGAGCACGCTGAGTTTTTCAGAGGTCTTGCTGCGAAGCGTGGCCCACATGAAAGCCTTCTGATAGCGGCGGCCTTTTCGCATGACTGGAGTTGTCGCTCCCGGTGATTGAGCGGCGGCCTTCGCCAACGCCGACGATGCCAACACACCCAACGCAGCATTTCCAATAAAATTTCGACGGGTTTGCATGGTGTACCATCTCCTCAGAGGCGTTTGATCAGGACATTCTTGAATGCGACGGGATCATTGTGCCCGGCAAAACCAAAATGCCCACTCGTGAGATCCTTTCCGGGATGGGCCTTATTCTGCAGCACCTTCGACAGGTCCACCTTGCTGAGATCCGTATCCAGAATGATAGTACCATTGAGCTCCACCTTCACCTTTGAACCCTGGACGGTCACTTCCTCGAAATTCCAGTCCCCGACCGGATGCTGATAGCCGCGTTGGGCTGCAACCATTCCATAGGCTGACCCGTGCTGCTGACGCGGATCGATGGGGCCTCGATGGGACTCATAATCCTGATCGATGATCTGCAGTTCACACATGCCATCATAGGCCGGATTCCCTGTCCCGGGATAACGAATCGCCAGTCCATTGTTTCCGGCCGGTGGGACCTTGAACAGCACGCGCGCCTTGAAATCCGAGTAGACCGCATCGGTGAACAGGACACCGCCCTTCCCCCGCTGCCAGACAAGCGCACCATCCTGCACCGCCACCGCATCTTTCGCGCCTGACCATCCGTTTAGGTTGCGTCCATTGAAAATCGGCTCAAACCCCTTCTTTCCCGCCTTTGAAAGGATCTCGCAGGCTTCCTCGCTCCCAATCTCACGGATCATGATGTTGCGCCAACGCGTTTCCCCTCCGTGAGTCTGGAGCTGGATCGGGCCACGCGCCAGAACCGGCCTGCGCTGATCGACGGGCAGATTACGGTCATAGTAGTTTTCCAGAATCACATGATTGACGACGCGTTTGCCGTTCAGCCACACGCTCACACGGCTGCCAACCATCACGATCCGGAAGGTATTCCACGTTCCAACAGGATTGTCCGCCTTCATCAGCGGATCGCGGCCGGGCGAATTCTTGTCGTTGTTCCAGAGTCCGCCTGAACCCTTTGCATTCCCATAGCCCTTGGGATCGGGACTCGCCGGGTCCCAGATCTGCACCTGGGGAACGCCGCGCAGATAGACGCCGGAATCCGTCCCGGCGGTGATCTTCCAATCCACCAGCAACTCGAAATCCCCATAATCCCTGGAGGTTGTGGCATAGCCCCCCAAGCCATCGTTGATCAATTCACCATCCTGCACACGCCAGTGCGGTTGGCCGTCCTTGATCTCGATCAGGCTCGCATTCCACTTGGCAAGCTGGACCTCGCGTTCAGCAGGCGCCATCGCCGCGAGCACACGGGGGTCATGCGTCGCACCTCCGCGCCAGCCCTCGAGATTCTTTCCATTGAACAGCGGCGTGAAGCCAGCCGGCGCCGCCAGACTTCTGCACAGCCCGACAGTCATCAACACCATCGCGAGCAACCCGAATCTTCCGCAACGAGAAAGCATTTTCATAGTGGGATCCGAAATAAATCCTGCTCCCGGAAGATCGGCAATGGCATATTTGAATTCGTACACAATTCGCCCTTTCGGAAGCGGTCCGTTGCCTGCAGACACACATGTCGGTGAAAGGGATCCGGTGTTTTCAGTGCCACGCCTTTCGCATTCGCCTCCGATCGCGGCACGAATCTCAACTTTTCTTCTTCCGTTATCGGCATTCGTCAGGTGTCATCTTTCACGTACTACCGCGGATGCTTCGGCACTTTGCGACCCCCAGGAGGCGCAAAGCAGGCAGGCACTCGGGTGAGCAGTCCTCTCCCATCGAGAACTGCCTGAGTATTCTTCCATTCAATCCCTTTCCAGCTTGAGAGCCCTATACTATCCAACATTCGACCAGCTCGAGATTCGAGAGATGCCTGTGCCTCGGGCTGAACCCGGCGAGGTCCTGCTCAGGGTTTCCGCCTGCGGTCTGTGCGGAAGTGAGATCGAGACATTCAAGTCACACAGCCCGCGGCGAACGCCTCCGCTTGTCATGGGGCACGAGTTCTGCGGCATCGTCGAGGACGTGGGCACCCCCGCGGATCGCACGCTCATCGGACGGCGCTTCGTCAGCAACTCGGTCATTTCCTGCGGACATTGCGTCCGCTGCCGACGCGGCGACACCCATCTCTGCGCCGCACGCCAGGTGTTTGGCATGCATCGCGCCGGTGCATTTGCGGAGTTTGTCCGCGTCCCCGTGAGCGTCCTCATACCTTGGCCGGACGATCTTTCCGCCCAGGCGGCATGCCTCGCCGAACCGCTCGCAAACGGCGTGCACGTCGTCAACCTCACCAGGCATCTTCCCGTTCATTCGGCACTCGTCATCGGCGCGGGTCCGATCGGACTCATGTGCCAGCAGGCCCTCCAGGCGATTCGCGGAGCGAAAACCATTGTGGCCGATGTATCGGACGGGCGCCTCGCCGTTGCGCAACGCCTGGGCGCCTCCCACATCCTCAATGCGCGTTCGCACGATGTCGCAGCGGAATGCCGCTCCTGGACGGATGGCGAAGGCGTCGACCTTGTCGTCGACGCTGCGGGCTCGGGCACAACAAAACGCGTTTCCCTCGCAGCGCTGCGCCCAGGGGGAGCAGCGGTCTGGATCGGACTCCATGAGAACCGGATGGAACTCGACGCCTACGAGGTCACGCTGTCCGAGAAGCAGGTCCTCGGAACCTATGCTGCGAAGAAGGAGGAACTCGCCGAGGCGCTTGTGCTCATGCAGTCCGGAAAGGTGGATGTAACCTCCTGGACCGAATGCATACCGCTCGAGGAATCCGTTGCGGGTTTTCAACGCATGCTTCACCCCGGACCGGTTGACCTCAAAGCCGTTTTTCTTCCATCCGCCCAGACATGAAAGTTGTCCTGACCGACCATGGTTTTGCGTCCATTGAACAGGAGACGAGTCTCCTTGCCGCCGCCGGTTGCGAACTGGTGGTGCTGCAGTCGAAGGATCCTGAAAGGTTGGCCGCCGCCTGCGCGGATGCCGACGCGCTTCTCGTTCAGTGGGCACCCATCAATGCCGCGGTCATCGCCGCTCTGCGCCACTGCAAGGTGATCGTGCGCTATGGCATCGGCGTCGACAATGTCGATCTCAAGGCTGCGGGAGCCCGTGGAATCCCCGTGTGCAATGTCCCCGACTACTGCATTGCGGAAGTCGCCGACCATGCGCTCGCGCTTGGGCTCTCGCTTGCCCGGCAGATTCCACAGACGGATGCAGTCGTGCGCAGTGGAACGTGGAAGATCATTCCCCCGTCACCCTTCCCGTCCTTTCGTTCGACCACGTTCGCCACCGCGGGGTTCGGGCGGATCGCGCGCGCCGTGCTTGAGCGCGCCCGCAGTTTTGGTTTCCGACTCGCCGCCTACGATCCGTTTGTTCCGGCGAATGCCATTGCAGAGGCGGGTGTGCAGCGACTCGAACTCGACGCCCTCTGGCGCGAGTCGGGCATTCTTTCGCTGCATCTGCCGCTCACCTCGGAAACACGGCACATGGTTGGAGAGGCTTCGCTCTCGCGCATGCGGGGCGACGCGATTGTGATCAATACGGCCCGTGGAGGCCTGATCGACACGAGAGCGCTTGCCCGTGCGCTGGTTGAGAAGCGGATTGCCGGCGCAGGCCTCGATGTTTTCGAAACGGAGCCGCTCGAGGCTGACCACCCCTTGCGTCAGGCTCCCAATGTGCTGCTCACCTCACACACCGCATGGTATAGCGCCGGCAGCGTGCCCGAATTGCAGCGCAAAAGCGCCGAGGCCGTCGTGCGCGCGATTCGCGGCGAAGCACTCGTCAATGTCGTCAATGCCTCCTTTCTCACTCCTTCCGCATGAAGCTCATCGACCTCTCCCACCCCTTGGTTCACGGACAGGACAACTTCCCGTTCGACCCGAAGCTCAGCATCATTTCCCACTCCACCACCGGGACGCTGCGCTACAACATGACGCAGGTCAGCATGGCCACCCATCAGGGTACCCATCTCGATGCCATGTATCACTTCCTCGACGACGGAAAAACCATCGACCAGATGCCGCTGGAGTGGTTCTACGGTGACGCCATCCTGCTTCGCATCCCCAAGGCTCCCCGCGAGGAGATTGTGCCCGCAGATTTTCAGAAGATCGAACATCTCCTGCAGCCGGGCACCCGGTTGATCTATGAAACCGGATGGCACCGCCAGTTCGGCAAGGAAAACTACTTCTCTGATTTCCCGAGCCTGACCCAGGATGCCGCGCGATACCTCGTGTCACGAAAGATCCGTCTCCTCGGAATGGATACACCCACACCCGGACGCGATTGGTACGAGGTTCACCACATCCTGCTGGCACGCGATGCCGAGGTCGTCATCGTCGAAGGGCTCGCCAACCTCGACAAGCTGCCCGAGCGCTTTGTGTTCAGCGGGTTCCCCCTCAACTTCAAGGGCCGCGATGGATCACCGATCCGCGCCGTGGCAATCCTCCCATGAAAGGCCTCAGGGGAAAAGTCGCACTCGTCACCGGCGGTCTCGGCGATCTGGGTTTCGCCGCATGCCAGAGGCTCGTCGAGGAGGGATGCAAGGTCGCGGCATTCGATCTCAAGGCGGATGTCGAAGGCAAACTCGCCGCCATGGATGTATTCTACCTCTCCGTCGACGTCACCCAGCCGGATGCCGTCGAGTCCGCCTGTACGAAGGTGCGCGCGCGACTCGGCCCCATACAGATCCTCGTCAACAGCGCGGCCCGATTTGTCTTCAAGAGCACGGACGCAACCGTGTCCGACTGGCAGGACAGCCTGTCGGTCAATGTGATCGGCACCTCGCTCGTGACCAATCAGGCGGTCGCCCAAATGAAGGACGCCGGTGGTGGCAGCATCGTCAATTTTTCCTCGGTCAGCGGCTTTGTCGGCCAGGCAAATTTCGCGACCTACAATGCCACGAAATTCGCCCTGCGCGGCCTCACCAAGTGCTGGGCCCAGGACCTCGCGCCCTTCAATATCCGCGTAAACACCGTCTGTCCCGGTTACATCTACACTTCCGCATTCATCAACTCGTGCAAGAAACTCAATCTGGATATCGAAGAGGAGGATCGACGGGCATCCGCGATGCACCTGCTCGGACGCCAAGGCCGGCCCGAAGAGGTTGCCTCAGCCGTCGCCTTTCTCGCGAGCGATGAATCCTCCTTCATGACCGGAAGTGATCTTGTCGTAGACGGTGGCTACCTGGCCCGCTGACAGCTCTATCCGCAGTCACCGACATCGGACGAAGGAGTTGCTGATCCGCTTCGTTCGTACTGCCTCCGATCTTCGCCGTTTCCTACTCGGGACGCAGGCAGAGGATCTTCCCGTTCTTGTCGTCAATCAGGACATAAACCAGGCCGTCAGGCCCCACCCTCACATCACGAACCCGCCCACGGTTGTTGAAGATCACTTCGCGTTGAACAACCTTGTGCCCATCCAGCACGAGCCGGTGAACTTCCTGTTTCGCCAGGCCACCCGCGAGAAGGTTGTCTCTCCATTTGGGAAATGCATCGCCTTCGTAGACCGCTAGGCCTGAGGCCGCAATCGACGGCGTCCAGTAGATGATGGGATCCTTCATGCCAGGAAGGCTCGTGTTCGGGGTCAGCGGCGAACCATCGTAATTCATGCCATACGACGCCTTCGGCCATCCGTAATTCGCTCCGCGCAGGATCAGGTTCAGCTCATCGCCTCCGCGAGGACCGTGCTCGGTTTCCCAAAGGTCTCCGGTCACTGGATGCCGGACAAGGCCCTGAGGGTTGCGATTCCCATAACACCAGATTGTCGGGTAGGCGCCCTTTTGATTGGAAAACGGGTTGTCCTTGGGCACACGACCATCGTCAAAAATACGATGGATCTTGCCGTTGGGCCTCGTGAGGTCCTGGGCATGGTCACTACGGCCCCTTTCGCCCATGCTGAAAAACAAATAGCCATCCTCAAAAACAATCCGGCAGCCAAAGTGATGGCGGGTGGTCTGATAAAACTTCAACGGCGCACGGAAAATGTCCTGCTGCTCCACCCAGGCCCCGTCCTTGATTTTTCCGCGAACGATCGCGGTAAGACTGACATCCTCGCCGTCGAGTCGTCTCGGATCGCTATAGGCCAGATAGATCCACCCATTTCTGGAATAGTCGGGATGAACCGCGACATCGAGCAAGCCACCCTGCCCGCGCGCGAACACCTCGGGAGTTCCCCGAATCGGCTCCGAAAGTTTGTTCTTGGCGTCGAGGATCCTGAGCCTGCCCGGACGCTCGGTCACCAGTCGTCTGCCATCGGGCAGCCAGGCCAGCGACCAGGGGTTTTCAAGTCCCGTGACAACGGTCTCCACGCGATACGTGTGCTCCTTGGTGACTACGGGAGCCTTGTCCTCCGCCGATTTCCGTGTGCTGGGTTTCGCGTGCGCCGCGGCGTAGGCCTCCTCGCGGATATAAATTGCCAGGGCGCGCAGCGTACTCTCACCCAGACTGTTCCATCCAATCATCGGCGTGTCCTTGACACCGTCCCTGATCACCTTGAACAGGCTGTCGGCATCTCCTCCGTGTTTCCACTCCGGCCCCATCAACGCCGAACCCGAGCCTCCTTCAAGCTTCGCCCCATGGCAGCTCGCACAATTCTGCTGATATACCTCCTCCACCTTTACCTTGCCTTTGCCGGTGGCTGACTGGGCAAACGAGCCAATCGCAGATGCACCCACCGCAATCCATGCGGTGCGGCAGAAAACGGGGAGGGACAGTAGACGCATGGTGGGGAAGTAGATTGAATACCTCGCGAATGCAAACCAGCTTATCAAGCCATTCGCGTTACGTTTCCAGCAAGCGCCCGCAGACGGTCGAACTTGCCAGTGCGGCGCGAAATCTTTCCATAGCTATGAACCGATGCACAAGTGCGGCACCGCTTCGTCCATTGAATGCCTCCGCATCCCTCTGCAACTAACCTGAAGTCCCTTTCCCCACTCATGCGAGTCCCTTGGTCCGTCTGCATTGCGCTGTTCGTATTTGTTCACGGTGCCTTCGCCCAAAGCGGTGACAAACCCGGCGAGGCGCAGGCGGATCCTCCCAAACACCTGGTGATTCCACCCTCACCTGCCCTCACGGTTGACCAGGCTCTGCGGACATTCCGTGTGGCACCGGGATTTCGCATCGAAGCGGTCGCATCCGATCCACTTCTGCACGATCCCGTCGTCCTGGAAATCGATGAGGCGGGGCGCTACTGGGTTGTGGAAATGCGGGGCTTCATGCCGAATGTCGATGGCGTAGGTGAAGACAAACCCGTGGGAACCATCGCCGTGCTCGACGACACGGACGGTGACGGACGTCCTGACAGGCGCACCGAATTTGCCACGGGCCTGGTCATGCCCCGCGCGCTGCTGCGCGTCGGCGACGGCATCCTGGTCGGGGCCCCTCCCCACCTTTGGTTCATGCGCGATACCGACGGCGATGGACGGGCCGACGAAAAAACCGAGGTTGCGGGTGACTACGGCAGCCCGACAAATCCCGAGCACACCGCGAACAGTCTGACCTGGGGACTCGATAACTGGATCTACAGCGCAAACTTCACCGCACGGTTTCGTTACAACAACGATGGTTCATGGACCCGTGAGCCCACATCCTTTCGAGGACAGTGGGGGCTAACTTATGACAACGCGGGAAACTTCTTCTACAACAACAACAGCGTGCCCCTGCAGGCCGATGCCTTCCCCGCCGAGTACCTGTACCGGAATCCAGGGCAGTCCTTCTCGCAGTGCGTCAATCGCACACTCGCACCGCCCGAAAAAATCACCCTCTATCCCAGCCGCGTCACTCCGGGCATCAACCGCGGCTATCGAACGCTGGGGGCTGATGGCATCCTGCGCACCGTCACAGCGGCCTGCGCTCCCCTGTACTATCGGGAATCGCTCCTTCCCTCCGCATTTGCAGGCAATGTCTTCATTTGCGAGCCCGCCGCCAACCTCGTCAAGCGCATCGTCGTCGATGATACGAACGGCGTGCTGAGCGCGAGAAATGCGTATCCCTCCACCGAATTCCTGACCTCGACCGATGAACGTTTCCGTCCGGTGAATCTCACGACCGGCCCCGACGGTGCGCTCTATATCGTCGATATGTACCGTGGCATTCTCCAGCACCGCATCTACGTAACGTCGTACCTGCGACGCCAGATCGAATCCCGCCATCTGGATACGCCGATCGGACTGGGCCGAATCTACCGGATTGTGCCCGAAAAGTCGCCCGCGATGCACCATTCGCTTCGCCTGCCCGCTAAAATGACAACAGCAGAACTCGTTTCCACGCTCGATCATGAGAGCGGATGGTGGCGCGACACTGCCCAGCGTCTCCTTGTCCAGGCACATGATACCACCGCCATTTCCCTGCTCAACCGAATGGCATCCGGTGGCGCGCGAACCCCGCTCGGACGCGTGCACGCACTCTGGACCCTGCACGGGATGAACGCGCTCGCGCATTCCTCGGTGGAAGCAGCGCTCAAAGATCGTGATCCGCGCGTCGTTTCGACTGCGATCCGTATGGCAGAATCATGGCTGAAGAGCGGCGATGAATCCCTCACCGCCGCAGTGATCGCCCTGACAGGAAATCCCGACCGCACGGTGCGCCTTCAGACCGCCTTCTCTCTCGGTGAATCCTCGGCGCCAGCGGCCCGCGAGGCATTGTTTGCTCTCGCTCGTGCGCACGGCGATCAGCCCTGCCTCAATGAGGCTCTTGTCAGCAGCCTGGCCGGGCATGAGCTCTCCCTTCTCGAAGCCATACTTAACGATCCGAGTCCGCGGCGCGTCACAATGAACAAGCCAGTGATCGTCACCGCCGCTGCAGCCATTCTTCAGCGCAAAGACGCCGACTCTCAGGCGAAGCTCTTTGCCATGCTGAGCCCGGAGTCCCGCACCACCGCGGCAAACCGCCTATCGCTTCTTGAAGGCATCGAACTCGCCCAGCGGAAAGACTCAGAGAAGGCGACATCCGCCATCACTCTTGCTGTTGTACCGCAAGGGCTGCTCGCTTGGGCTAATGCCAAAGGTATCGCCCCGGAAATCAGCAATCGCCTGCGCAAGGCCATCTCTCTCCTGCAATGGCCCGGGCATGCCAAATCCACTTCGAAGTACGCTGCAGTCTCACTCAACGCACAGGAAAAGCTTCTCTACGAAAAAGGGCGCGAAAACTTCGCCATTTGCGCTGGCTGCCATCAGCCCGACGGGCGGGGCCTGGCCGGACTCGCTCCGCCGCTCGTCAACTCAAAATGGGCCCTCGGTCCGGTCGACGTACTCGCACGCATCGTGCTTCAAGGGAAGGAGAACGCCCCGCTCGTGATGCCGCCGCTGGGCGCGCTCGATGACGCCACGGTCGCATCCATCCTGACCTTTGTGCGCCATTCCTGGGGACACGCAGCATCCGCGGTTACCGTGGAAGAGATCGCCTCCGTGCGGGCCGCAACGAAGGGGCGTGACGAACCGTGGAAGGAATCAGAGCTGGATGCGCTGCTCCGCTGATCACCCCTGACCAT
>CAUJJL010000074.1 GCA_963205455.1 Verrucomicrobiota bacterium | reverse complement strand
TTCTCGCTGATTTTCCCGAATTGACCGAAGAAGACATTCGGGCATGTCTTGCTTTCGCTGCGGATCGTGAGCGACGCCTGGCTGTGGTCGGCGGATGAAACTCCTTTTTGACCAGAATCTCTCGAGTGATCTGGTCGGAGCTCTTGCGGATTTGTTTCCCGAGAGTGACCATCTAAAGAATCTCGGAATGATGCGGGCAGATGACGACCTTGTTTGGCGTCACGCTAGAGAACGTGACTTTACGATAGTTTCCAAGGACTCCGATTTTCATCAGCGAAGTCTGTTCTTTGGTGCACCTCCCAAAGTGATTTGGCTTCGGGTCGGGAACTGTCCGACCAGCCGGATTGAGACGCTACTTCGAGAGCGATCAGTCGAGGTTCACGCTTTTGGAATGGAGCCACTTCAGAGTCTGCTGATCTTATCCTGAGGGAAATCCGAAAGCGGTCAGATCGTGTGGTTTGTAGTTTGAGGCCGCTACGCAGGCCGCGCGATCCCGAATTCGCAGAACTGTGCACACCTGACCAGAAACCGAAGTTTCGATTTCATTGTGCACCAGCGACCACACGACCCCCTTCAGAGCTCCGCGCCAAGCTGGTCAAACATGGATTGAATTTGCCGTTCCGCTCGTCGCGGCGACGTTGGCGACAGCGTGCGGCGTTTCGGCTTGCTGCGAGCACCTTCGTTTGTTGTTCAATCGATCGGGTTGCCCTGAAGGTCGCGGTGTGGCATGCTTCTCAAACCGGGCACGACGAAGCGCGCCCCTTCTTAGGTGTCCGGTGCATCGTAGGCATTGCATCAGTCCTTCGTGTGGACCCATCCGTCTGACGCCAAGCGGGAGCATGAATGTCTCGCGCGAAGCCACGAAGGCGCGAAGGAAAGAGGCTGAGGTTTGCCCGCTTCTTGACTGCTTTTCCGATCGCTCATCCCGGAAAATGGAGTCCGATGATGGTGCCGATTCACGCAGATTGGTTCCTGGTGGATCGCAACGCAACTACCGGCCGTCTCTACAAGACAACGAGGAGTGGCTACGCGCCCACGCGGTTTGAATACGATGCCTTGGGCGATGTGAAGCGCACCGGCCTGGATGTCGACGACAACGGGTTGGTAACGGCATCAAACGATCGCATCGAGGAAAACGAAACCCTCCTCAACGGCCTCCCCGTCCGCACCCTCGATGTCAATGGCTTGCTCAACACAACCGAGTATGACGGCCTCATGCGCGTTGCGGAAGTGATCGATTCACGCGGCAATTCCACACGGACTGCCTACTACTCCGGCTCAACCCTGAAACAAAGTGTCCCCGATGCCGCCAATCACGCGGTCGCGACCTTCGGCTATGACACTTCCGGAGGCGTCGTCTGGCAGGCGGATGCCCTGGGGCATGCGACCCGTCCCAGCTACACCCTGCGGGGCAAGTTGCATCGGACCTGGGGCGGCGAGGCCGATCCGGTGGAGTACGGATTCGATGCCACCTATGGGGACCGCGTGTCTCAAAGCACCTTCAGTGGCGGCACAGGCTGGGACGGAGCCACCTGGGCCGGGAGCCCCGGTACTGCGGACAACACGACGTGGACCCTTTCTTGCCGCCACGGATGTTCACGGGATTTAAGAGAAATGCTGGTCAAGGTCAGTTTGTCGGATTGGCGTCATAGACTTCCAATAACACCTCTCCGCCGACATTATTGACATCGGAAATGTGAATTGTGTAAGCGCCAGCCTCCATTGATCCCGCATCATATGATACCATCGCCACTTCATCCGTACCGATGGGAAACGCCCCAAGTTGAGCAAAGAATGCATCCCACTGAGCTTTAGTGCGCTCTATGCCCAATCGAATGAACGAAAATGGGGTACCGTTAGCTTTATAAATGGAAATTTTTGGTGTCTTGACTGGATTGGGAACCCCAAACTGAGCTAGGCTACCGCCGACAGCGCGGATCAGGACCTGCTTCTGCTCGTTGGGCTTACCTGCAATGACAAACCCGATGATTGGAGGTTTTCCAGGGACAACGGTGACCCGAGCTGACAAATTCGTAAACTTGGTAGTGGAGGCTATTTGTCCATTCGCGAATTTACAGAAAGTCAGGACGGACAATATCAATGCTATTATGAGTTTTTTCATGGATAGTGGGTTCAATATAACTCCCGAAGGGCAGCCTACGACGCGACGGCTCCACTCCAAGTCCACCGCGCAGGTTTGAGCCATGCTACAGCCATACTTCGCCAACGGCCGCGCCCGAGGTACGAAACTCAGTTCCATTTCTGCGCTAACGTTGAATGCAGATAAGTTTCAACCGAGGTAGGTCTCTAAACAAATTGGTGGAGGTGCCGGGAGTTGAACCCGGGTGCCCCTGATCTTCACGATCCGCGTCTACTTGTGTAGTGCCGATTGAGATTCGCCTTCGACAGGTGACGGCACGCGCGCGTCGTCGGCTAGACTCTGGATGAAGATACGGTCTGCGCGTCAGAGACGACCACGCGGACTATGCCTGCTGTCGACGTGCGATCCGGCCAGCAGGCGTCGCCGGGCGCACGTGGCTGTCAATTAAGCAGCCAGGGGCATTTCTTCGATGTTGCCATTTATTGTTTTCGCGGGGGGATTTACGAGAGTCCCACGGCTCTCGACAGGCAGCGGAGCGCTCCAACCAAGGGTAGAATCCAGAACACCCCCAAAAAAAAGGATTTGGGTGAGTCTCAGGCGTACCATTTCTCGGGCGCTGACTCAAAGAACAGAGGGGCACGGTAGGGGAAGACAGCGGGAAAGCAAGCGGGGCGGAGCGGATCATAGGCGTGGATGAAATTGTAAGGATTGCTGGCGATTTGTCGGGGGCTCACGCGGAGACACGGAGGCGCGGAGAGGTAGGTGGAGTAGCGCCGGAAGCCTGCGCTACTGGCTTTGGTTTTGCCCGATCTGGTTGGGAGGGGCCTTCTTATCGACGTGCGGGGCGATGCCGGGACAGCCAGGCAAGGTAGTCGCTGACCACCGGCAGGTCGGCGGAGGCGAGGGGACGGGAGGCGAGATCTGCCGGGGATTCCCAGGCGATGGCGATGTGTTCGCGAGGTGTCGGCGGCGGGCTGCCGGGGGATAGCTTTGCCACGAAAGGTTTCAGGGCGATGGCGACCGTTTCGTAGGTGTAGGGTTGGGTGGGCAGGGTGTGCACGAGGTCGATTTCGCATCCCAATTCCTCCCGGATCTCGCGCTTGAGCGCATGAGCGGGGTCCTCACCGGGCTCGACCTTGCCTCCGGGGAATTCCCAGAGGAGTCCGAGGTGTTTGTGGGCGGGTCGCTGGGCAATGAGGACGCGGCCATCCTGTTCGATGAGCGCACAGACTACGGGAATGGGGCTGCCTTCGGCCATGCTGTCTCCAGTGGCGCCTTTCGGCTGACCTGGCAAGGGCAGTCGTCGGCAATGGAAGAATGACTCCGATGTTGTGCGCGGGCCGTTTCTGGAGTCGCTCGCGCCTCGGATCGAGTGGAGGGCGAGCGGGTGCTTGATCCACGTGCTGTCAGCGGGCAAGGTGCGCGGCCTATGGCGACGGATTTTTCCGCTAAGACCCTGTCAGGCATCAGCCTCGTCGGGCACTCGGAGGGCCTGGTGAAATCGCTCGGTGGTTTTCGCAAGGACAGGCATACCGTACCGGATGCGGTCAATGCAGCCACGCAGGCATTTGTCGCTCGATTGGGTGAAGGTGAGATCAGGGAGGAATCCGAGAAACTCTTCCAGGCTGCGAGGGCTGCGCTGGGGTACAAGCGCACTGAGATCAGCCTCAGTTTGGGAAACGGGCAGGCACTGTTGACCGCGAAGGATTTTGTCTGGGAACTGACGATTTCGCTCCATGATTCGGATTCCGAGCGCTACCGCCTGGTCAGAACGCTGCATGGCCTCCGAAGTTCGGACGTCATAGGACTGCCCGAGTTTGACAGTCTTTGGGCGGGCGCGTTTTCGACGCTCGTATTCACGCTGCGGAAGGGTGTCGCTGTGGAGGCCGTGATTGATGCGGTCGAGAATCTCGATCAGGTGGATGAGGAGCGGTTGTCGGTCAACTACCCGTCGCATTGCCGGGATTGCGTGATTGCCGTTGCCGGGGTTGACGCGCAGGTAAGATGCACCGGTGCGACACTGGAGGTGGAGTTTCCGCGAGGCGCCACGCCGCGTGAACTGATCGAAAGGTTTGCAGCGGTGCGTGAGGCGTTTCTGCTCACGCGCATGGCGGCACTGGTGAACTTGACCTGACGCGAAGCGCAGCGGGCGGCATTCAATCGCCGCTTCGGGTCTATGCCGGGAGGACCAACGCCAATTTCGGAAACTGTTCGATGCAGGCGACGACGCGTGGAGCAATCAAAGCCTCAATCTCGTCCACATCGGTGATGCGCTTTCCGTGATTGCTCACCGAGATTGCTCCGTCCGAACTCTTTTCTGCCATGCCCCTGACGATGTCCTTGGTGTTTCTGGTACCGTCCATCAGCGACATCGCATGGCGCGCAAACGAGTCGAACTTGATCGACTGGTGCCGAAGGTTCGTGACGTGCCGCGGGTAGTTCAATGCCTGATACCGTGCGAGCGCGGTAAGGCGGGGTTTCTCGGGCAGGGTGGATGAAATGGGAGCATGGGGAAACGTGAGGCATTCGATAACGCCACGGCTGAGGAGGATCAGGAGCTGGTCGCAGAGGACGACTTCCTCCTCAAAAACCTTTGAGAATTCCTCGATTCCCGAAACCGGCCCGTAGAGGAGATTTCTCATCGCGGAAAACAGCTCGGTAAAATGGAGATAGTGAGGACTGGCGGAATGCAGGGAGACAAGCACGCCTTTCACGAGCGCGCTGTCGGAGTTCACGATACCCTTGCTGAGGTGGAAATGCTCAGTGACGCCAGCCCTGACATTCACCTTTTCATTGACGGGCCGTGCCCTCGTACCGAACCACATCGTGCGCAGGACGAGGGGATTGATGTTTCGGTTCAGCACCTTGTCATTGTGAACGAGAAGTGTCATCCGGAATGTCCGATTGCGCAGGAAGTCCATGTACTGCTCCATCGCGATCATGTTGCCCGAGATCTTATAGAGGGTCTCCTGTGATTTTGGGTCGAAGTTTGCGGGAAGAATGGAATGGAGCTCCGGTTCACCCAGGTACTGCAGCCCGTGCCTGACCGCCGCGGCATTGAACTCGCGAAAGTACAACGCCGTATTTTCCTCTTCGAGATACTCGTGGAAAAGGTAGGAGTCGGTCACACCTTCCAGCATCGCGAGCTCCGAGCGAAGGAACTGTCCGTAGGGATTGTCCTCGGTGGGGACATTGTCGGACAGGAACTTCACAAGCGAACGTGCCTGGCTCGTGCGGGTGGCTTCGTCTGGGAACTGCTTTGTGTGATAGAGCATCATGTCGCGGATCATCCCGCGCATGCGCCATCCCGGGAGTGCGTTGTAGCTGATGTAGGCCACGCCATCCGGAGAAAGGGCCTCCTTGCACAGGCTGAGGATGCGTTCCTGTACGGCTGGCGGAACCCAGCTGAAAACCCCGTGCACGATGATGTAGTCAAAACGCCTGCCCCCGAGGTCGAAATCCATGATGTCCTGCTGATCCAGCGTGACGTTTGTGAGTCCTGCGCCCTCGATGATCTTTCGTCCTTCGGCAATCTGGTTGGCGGACAAGTCGATGCCGACAAACGTGCTATCGGGATATATCTGTGCGAGCGGAAGCAGATTGGCGCCGTCGGCAGCTCCGAGTTCGAGAATGCTGCATTTCGCGGGATCGACCGGCGTCATGCCGAACAGCCGCGCGATGGTTGCCAGTTTGATCGGATGAGTCTGGGGAAAGGAGGAACTGGTGTAGGCGGTTTGATCGTAGGAGGTCGAAGACATTGCCATCAGCTATCAGGATTGGGCTCGCGAGTTCTAGCAAATTCGCTGCGTGGAGCAACGTATGGCAGGGCGGGCTTGCCCGATGCGAGGCGGGCCGTTCCAATCAAAGCCCCTTTTCCATGATATTTCCAGGTAGCACCCTTGGCGTACTCGGTGGCGGTCAACTGGGGCGCATGTTTGCGCAGGCGGCCCAGACCCTCGGGTATCGGGTGCACGTCTATGAGCCGACGGCCGATTGCCCGGCGGGCTCGGTGGCAAACAGGACCTTCACTGCGGCCTATCAAAACATCGAGGAGCTGGTCGCGTTTGCCTCAGGCTGCGCGGTCGTCACCTATGAGTTTGAAAACATTCCGATCGAGCCGCTTTGGAAGATCGAGAATCTGACGCTGCTCCGTCCAAGCTCATCGGTGCTGGAAATCTGCCAGAACCGCATGCGTGAGAAAACCTGGCTCAAGAAGTGCGGCTTTCCGCACGTACCTTTTGCGGAGGTTGAGGCGCACGGGGACATGGCCGCTGCGGCGCGCAGGGTGGGGTTGCCCGCCGTGGTGAAGACCGCGGATTTCGGGTATGACGGAAAGGGACAGAAACGGCTGACGGATGATGCCTCGCTTGTCGCAGCGGCGGAAGCCTTCGCCGGTCAGCGGGCCGTAATCGAACGCTACATCGATTTCAAGTGTGAGCTTTCCGTGATCGTCGCGCGTGGAGCTACGGGCGAAACCCGGGTGTTTCCGATCGCGGAGAACATCCATACGAAGCACATCCTGGATTTCACCATTGCACCTGCGCGGATCACTGCCGCGGTTGCGCGCGAAGCGGAGGCGCTGGCTGTGGCGATCGCAGAGCGACTTAACCTGGTGGGACTGCTGGCGGTGGAGATGTTTCTCACGGACCGCGGTGAACTGCTTGTCAATGAACTCGCCCCGCGCCCGCACAACAGCGGGCATTGGTCAATCGATGGCGGGCGCACCAGCCAGTTCGAGCAGCATGTTCGCGCGATCTGCGGGCTTCCACTCGGCGACCCGTCGGTTCGCGAACCGTCTGTGATGGTGAACATCCTTGGAGATGCCTGGATCTCTCCGGACAGCGGTCGTGTGGCACCTCCCGACTGGACCGTCATTCTGGGACATCCGCGCGCGAAGCTTCACCTGTATGGGAAGCACGAACCGCGGGTTGGCCGGAAGATGGGGCATTTTACCGTTTCCGCCGAGACGCCCGACGTGGCGCTGGAGACTGCGCGTCAGCTCAAGGCGAAGCTGATCGGCAGTAACGGATAGAGCAACCCGGGCAGGCCGGAGCGCGCGAGGGCGAACCAAAGAAAAACGCCGCTCAAAGGAGCGGCGTTCGAGAGAGAGGTGCGACAAACCGTGCCGTGGCCTTAAAGCGCGAGCAGGTTGTTGCGGGAATGCTTGATCGTACGGGTGACCGCGCGCTGGTGCTTGGCCGAGAAGCCGGTGTACTTGCGGGGGAGGATCTTGCCGGTATCGGTCACGTAGCGCACCATCGCCTGGGGAGTCATAAAAGGAATCTCCGGAGGAGTGAGGCTGCGCTGGGTCTGTTCAGGTGTACTCATGGAAAAAGGTCGGGTACTCAACTGCCCGAAGCGGATGCTGTCAACGGGGTATTTTCGCAATGAAATACCCTCCGATTGCATCTTCGTATGAAACCGGATGGCAATATCCCGCTTCCCTCTCGTTGTCAGGTGCGGTGAGGGAACGGCAGGAAGCGGTCCTGTAAAAATGCGCTTGCGCCTCTGTCTCCAGGGCGGACTTTAGCGCCCACAATCCACCCTCCGATCGTCCATGGCAAACGCCTATACTGAAGCCAGCATCAAGACCCTTTCGCCCCTCGAACACATCCGCCTGCGTCCAGGCATGTACATCGGACGCCTTGGCAGCGGGGCACATGCGGAGGATGGCATCTATGTGCTGCTGAAGGAGACCATCGACAACTCCATCGATGAATTCACGATGGGATTCGGCAAACGGATCGAAGTTGAGATTTCTGACCGAAGCGTGCGCGTGAGGGACTATGGCCGGGGCATTCCCTTGGGGAAACTCATTGATTGCGTTTCAATCATCAATACCGGTGCAAAGTACGATTCGGAGACATTCCAAAAGGCGGTGGGACTGAACGGCGTCGGCCAGAAGGCGGTCAATGCCCTGTCGTTTCACTATCGCGCGCAGGCGGTCCGTGAAGGCGAGACGAAGGTTGTGGATTTTGAGCAGGGCAAGCTCAAGAAGGACCACCGGCTTGCGAGGACGGAGGAAAGAAACGGAACGATCGTCGAGTTTACGCCGGATGAGGCGTTGTTTGGAAAGGAGTTCAAATTCCGGCCCGAATTCGTGGAGGAAATGCTGTGGAATTATGCCTTCCTGAACCGCGGTCTGACCCTCACCTTCAACGGCAAATCGTTTCGCTCGGAAAACGGTCTCAAGGACCTTCTGGGGCGCAAACTCACCGGCGAGACACTTTACCCGATCATCCACATCGAGGCGGACGACATCGAGGTGGCGATGACCCATGGCGGGCACTATGGCGAGGAGTACTACTCGTTCGTGAACGGCCAGCACACGACGATGGGTGGAACTCATCTGGCAGCCTTTCGCGAGGCGCTCGTCCAGACCGTGCGCAATTTCTACAAGAAGGACTACGATGCAGCGGACATCCGCCAGTCGATTGTTGCGGCGGTCAGCGTGCGCGTGATCGAGCCGGTCTTTGAGTCACAGACAAAGACCAAACTCGGGTCCAACGACATCGGTCCGAAAGGGCCTTCGATCCGGCAGTTTGTTGGAAACTTCATTCAGCAGCATCTGGACAACTGGCTGCACCGCAACCCTGAGGCAGCGGAGGCGTTCAAGCGGAAGATCGAGGAGAGCGAACGCGAACGGAAGGAACTTTCGGGCATCCGCAATCTCGCGCGGGAGCGCGCAAAAAAGGCATCGCTGCACAATCGCAAGCTGCGCGACTGCCGGGTGCATCTTGATTCGAAAGACAAGCGCGCGGAGGAGAGCACGCTTTTCATCGTCGAGGGTGACAGTGCGGCCGGATCGCTGACGGCCTGCAGGGATGTCCAGACCCAGGCCGTTTTTGCCCTCAAGGGAAAACCGCTGAACACTTACGGGCTCACCAAGAAGGTCATCTATGAAAACGAGGAGTTTCACCTGCTTCAAAGTGCGCTCAACATTGAGGAAGGCCTTGATGGACTTCGCTACAACCGGGTGGTGATCGCGACCGATGCGGATGTCGATGGCATGCACATCCGTCTGCTGCTACTGTCTTTCTTCCTTCAGTTTTTTCCAGAGCTGATCGTACAGGGACATCTTCACATCCTTGAGACGCCGCTGTTTCGCGTGAGGAACAAGAAGGAAACGGTTTATTGTTATTCGGAGGCGGAAAAACAGGCTGCCCTCCTGAAGCTAGGCCAGGCTGCCGAGATCACCCGTTTCAAGGGGCTGGGTGAGGTTTCGCCCGGTGAATTCAAGGATTTCATCGGCGAAGGCATGCGCTCCGAGGCGGTGAGCCTGGCGCAGTTGCACAGCAGTGACCAGTTGCTTGGTTTCTACATGGGCAAGAACACGCCGGAGCGCCAGGACTTCATCATTGAGAATCTCAAGGTTGAGAAGGATCTCGTGGAAGCGTAGCGCATGGCTGGGGGCGGAAATTATTCAGCACCCCCCGTGCCGAAACTTGCCAATCGGGCTGGGATCCTGTTTTTAAGAGAAACGCGCGCGCTCAGAACGTCGCTAGTTTCGATCGGTTGCAACCTGCAAGCGCAGGCTTGCCCGGAAGAAACCGTACTCACCCAACAATCAATCCCATGTCATCGTCCTACCTTACCCGCCGTGATTTCCTCGCCTTCTCCGCTGCGACAGCCGCTCTTCTGGGCTTTCCAGGCTGCGCCACACTGAGCCGGACACCGCGCAAGCCGCGCGCAATTGCGCCGGGTGCGAAAATACGCATCGCGCAGATCGGCTGCGGAGGCAAAGGGTTCAGCGATATCATGGCACACAAGGATACCGAGGACGTCGTGGCGCTGTGCGACGTCGATTGGGAGTGCCAGGGTCGGACCAAGAAGAATCTGGCAAGTCTGATCGAGGCGTTTCCCAATGCCCGCCGTTACACCGATTTTCGGAAGATGCTGATCGAGATGGACGATCAGATCGATGCCGTCTGCGTGAGCACGCCGGATCACATGCATTTCCTGCCCGCCTACATGGCGATGATGCTGGGCAAGCACGTCTATGTGCAGAAGCCGCTCACGCCCACCGTGGCCGAAGGTCGCGAACTGCTCCGGCTCGCCCGTGCCAGCGGTGTCTGCACGCAAATGGGAAATCAGGGCCATGCCGGCGAGGGGATCCGTCTGGTGCGGGAGTGGTTTGAAGCCGGGCTCCTGGGTGATGTGCGTGAGGTCAACATTTGGACCAATCGTCCCATCTGGCCGCAGGGCTTCCAGGAATGGCCGGCGGAGGAACCTCTGACTCCGGGGCTGCAATGGGATCTTTTCCTCGGTCGTGCTGCGACGAAGCCGTTCAGCAGCCAGATTCATCCGTTCAACTGGCGCGGCTACAAGGACTATGGCTGTGGAGCGCTTGGAGACATGGCCTGTCATCTGATGGACGCCGCATTCTGGGGGCTGCAACTGGGAGCCCCGACGTCGGTGGAGCTCAAGGAAATCAACGAGCCCAGCAAGATTGCATATCCGAAGTCAGCCGTTGTCGAATACCAGTTCCCCGCGCGCGGATCGCTGCCACCGGTCAAGCTGACATGGTACGAGGGCGGCTTGAAGCCGGCAAAGCCCGCCGAAATGGAGGAAAACCGCCAGCTCGCAAAGGGCGGTCAGTTGATCATTGGCAGCAAGGGGACGGTTTACGACGGCAACGACTACTGCAATAGTCCTCGGTTCATTCCTGAGGCCAAGCACCGGGAACTCATCGAAAGCGGGAAGATGCCGCCCCGCAAGTACCCGCGGCCGAATCCGATCGGAAATCCCCACAAGGAGTGGACCGCTGCAATCCGGGCGAATGATCCGTCGCATGCTGGTTCAAACTTCGAATACGCGGTTCCTTTCTCCGAAATGGTCGCGCTGGGAACGCTTTCGATTCTCGTTGGCAAGAAGTTCACGTGGGATCCTGAAGCGATGCAGACGTCGCTCCCGGAAGCCAATGCCTTGTTGTATCCAACGTATCGCCGCGGCTGGAAGCCGTCGAATCTTCCGCTGGGGCTCTACGCCTGACTGGATTGAGAAAGAGGCTTGTTTATTTGGCGCACCCTTTTGGCTGCGCCATTTTTTGTGACCGGATGAATCGACGCTGCGGCGTTCAGGCTCGGAGATTGACCTCGGGTGTGGGATGTCTGCTTTCTATCTGTTTTAAGGCATGACTCCTCGCAAGAAGAAGGTCTCCGACGACCAACCCGAGCTTCCGCTTGACGCGGAGAGCACTGCAACGCCCAACGAACCGCAGCCTGCAGCGGCTGTCGTGAGCCCCGCGGGCATCGCAGGGGCCGGGGGGGCGCCCGCGTTGCCCGCGGAAAAGGTCGGTGGCAAATCGGCCGGTGGACCGCCGGAAGGTCCGCTTGCCGTCTCCTACAGGAACTGGTTCCTGGAGTATGCAAGCTACGTGATACTGGATCGCGCGGTTCCTCACATCGATGATGGACTTAAACCCGTGCAGCGCCGGATCCTTCATACCTTTTGGGAGCAGGACGACGGACGCTTTCACAAGGTCGCAAACATTGTGGGCGCCTGCATGCGTTTTCACCCGCATGGTGATGCCTCCATCGGCGCGGCACTTGTGGGCATGGCGCAGCGCGGCTTCCTCATCGAACCCCAGGGCAATTTCGGCAATCAGCTTACCGGCGACGATGCCGCCGCGCCGCGTTATATCGAGGCGCGTCTGACACCGTTTGCGCGGGACGTGATCTTTAATCCGAAGACCACGATCTGGCAGCAGAGTTACGATGGGCGGGCAAAGGAACCTGTCACGCTTCCGGCCAAGTTTCCCCTGGTGCTCCTCGAGGGCGCCGAAGGCATCGCCGTGGGACTTTCCACCAAGATTCTCCCGCACAATTTCAACGATCTCTGCCGCGCCGCGATCAATCATCTCCAGGGAAAACGGTTCCGCATCGTCCCGGACTTTCCCACGGGAGGCATCGCCGATTTCTCGCAATACAACGATGGCGAGCGCGGCGGAAAGGTAAAGGTGCGTGCACGGATCGAGACCCGCTCGAAATACCTGCTGGCAATCACCGAGCTGCCCTACGGTCGCACGACGGAATCGCTGATCGAGTCGATTCTCGCGGCAAATGCGAAGGGAAAGCTCAAGATCAAGCACGTTGACGACAATACGTCCGAAAAGGTCGAGATCCTGGTGCATCTTCCCCAGGGCGCCGATGCGGATCAGGTTGTGCGCCAGCTTTACGTTTTCACGGATTGTGAAGTCTCGATCTCCTCTGCTGCCTGCGTCATCGACGACGACAAGCCCGTATTTCTCGGTGTATCCGAAATCCTGAGACGATCGGTGGACAAGTCGGTCCAGCTCCTGAAGCAGGAGCTGGAAATCAGACTCGGTGAACTGGAGCAGCAGTGGCATTGGGATTCCCTGGAGCGCATCTTCATCGAGGAGCGGGTGTATCGCCGCATTGAGAAATCAAAGACCTGGGAAAGTGTCCTCGAGGAGATCCGGGAGGGGTTGAAGCCGTTCATCCGGAATTTGAGGCGGGAGGTGACCGAGGAGGACATCACTCGTCTCACCGAGATCCGCATCAAGCGCATCTCCGCCTACAACCGGTTTCAGGCCGATGAGGCCATCAAGAAGATTGAGGCGGAGATCAAGGAAACGAAGCACCACCTCAAGCACCTGACGCCCTATGCGATCGCCTGGTTCGAGCGGCTGCAGGAAAAATATGGCAAGGGACACAAGCGCCGCACGACCTACGACGAGATCGAGCAGATTTCCGCAGCGGAGGTTGTGTCAGCCAATCAGAGACTGTATGTGAACCGCGAGGAAGGTTTCATCGGGCTCAACTGGCGCCAGCATGAGTTTGTCACCGAGTGCACCATCCTTGATGACGTCATCTGTTTCATGGCGGACGGCACGATGAAGGTCGCGCGGGTTGCGGACAAGGTCTTCATGGGACGCGAAATCCTCCATGTCGCGATTCTGCCGAAGGAAGGCGATCCCGGTTTCTATTCGATGATCTATCAGGACAAGGAAAGCGGAAAGGCGTTCGCCAAACGCTTCCAGGTGGGAGGGGTCACGCGGGAGAAACTGTATTCCCTGGTCCCCAGCGAAGGGTCGCGTGTTGTCTTTTTCGACGTGGCAAAGACAGAGGAAGGCATGCCCGGAAAGGTCCACGTTTCCCTGAGCGGCCGCTGCAAGGCACGGGTGAAGGAGTTTGATTTCGACCTTTCTCCGCTGTCGGTCGGGCAGCGTGGTGCCAAGGGCCTGACTGTCACCCACTGGCCGATACGACAGGTAAAGCGCGCCTAGGGGAAGTAGGGCGCGTCGCGTAGATGGTCCGCTGACAGCCTCCGTGCGCCATTCGAAGCAAGTGGCGTTCGTTCGACATCCCATCCGAACAGGCCATTGACATCGCAGTCCAACTTGGAGGGGCACGCTTCGTCGTGCCCGGATCGATTTGAGATGCGGCCAGGATCTGATTCAGGGGCAGTGTCGCAAGGGAACACGATGCCGATGAATAGGCGAATTTGCTGGCGGTGGAATGCGCGGAGCGATCCCGGTCACGACGAAGCGTGCCCCTCCTCAACTTGCCGGCGCATCGTAGGCAGTTTATCAGTCTCTCGTGCCTTCAGGTGGACCATTTCCAAGCCGGAGCATGAATGTCTCGCGCGAAGCCGCGAAGGAGGAAGCGATCCATAGGGTCAGGTCTTACTGTTTAACTTGACGATGAAGGGGAAATGAGGGAGACGGGAGGGATGGCGAGACAGACGAGAATTGAGTACGAGGGGGCGTGTTATCATGTGATCAACCGGGGGAATTACCGGGGGCGGGTGTTCGAGGAGGAGAAGACGAAGGAGATGTTTGAAGCATGTCTGGGAGAGGCGGCAGAGAAGATGAAGTGGGTGGTGCATGGATGGGTGGTGATGGGGAACCACTTTCACCTGGCAGTGGAGACGCCGGAGGGAAATTTGAGCAAGGGGATGCAATGGCTGCAGGTGACGTTTGCGGCGAGGTTCAATGCGACAAGACAGAAGGGGAAGCATGTGTTTCAAGGGAGGTACAAGGCGATCGTGGTGGAGCCGGGCAAGGCGCTGGGGCAGGTGTGCCACTACATCGACCTCAATCCGGTGAGGGCGGGAGTGGTGGGGGTGGAGCAGCTGCAGAGTTATGCGCACGGCAGCTTCCGGAGGTTATGGAGGCCGAAGAGCCGGCCAAAGTGGCTGAGCGTGCGAGCGGCGTTGTCGGCGGCGGGACACTTGGCGGATACCCCCAGGGGGCACGTGGCGTACCGGGGCTACTTGCGGTGGCTGACAGGAGAACTCAAGGCCGGCCGACAACAGAACTTTCTCGGACTGAGTCGAGGCATGGCGATCGGCAGCGAAGGGTTTCTGCAGGATGCCCGCCTGCAGCACGCGAAATCGGCTTTGCGGAACCGGGATGCCAAAGGAAAACGGCAAAGGAAAGAGCGGGAGTGGTCACTGCAATTACAGGGCGTCCTAAGATGCCTGCCTGCAAAATTGAGAACCGACCAGCGCGTCTCCGCCGGGTGGAAGGCCGCGGTAGCCTGTCAAATGAAAGCGCGAACGGACGCAGCGAATGCCTGGCTGGCCGATGCCCTTGATATGAGCTCGGCGACGTTTGTCAGCAAGCAAGCCGGACTGGCGCGGCGTCGATTGCTGGGGGATGACGTCGAGGACATGCTGAAGAGGTTAAAACGTAAGACCCGACCCTAATTTGACTGGCAAGTGCCATCAACGCATGAGGCTTTCAGGAATCTTCATCTATCCCGTAAAATCGCTTCGGGGGCTCCCGCTTCAGTGTGCAACGGTCGATGAGCTTGGGCTGCGTGGAGATCGGAGGTTTCTTGTTGTTGATTCGGAGATGAGATTCTTGACGCAGCGGACGGTGCCGAGGATGGCTCGAATCGCGACGGCGCTTGATGAGGCCCATTTGGTGCTTTCTGCGGACGGAGAGGGAAGTGTGCAGATCCCGCTGCGACAGGAGAGACGTGTGACATGCGAGGTGAGCATTTGGCGCAGTACCGGGTTGAAAGCTGAGGACTGCGGCGATGAACCCGCAGCGTGGTTGTCGCAGGCGATTGGACAGCCATGCAGGCTGGTTCAGGTGGGAGCTGCATTCACGAGACCTTTGCGGAAAGAGGGCATCGCGCGCACCGGTGATTTTATTGCTTTTACAGACGCGTTCCCGTTTCTCATTGCGAGTGTGGCTTCGCTTGTGGAACTCAATCGGCGGATTGTTTCCCGCGGCGGGATCGCGGTGCCAATGGAGCGTTTTCGCCCAAACTTGGTGGTGGATGGCTGCGAGGCCTTCGACGAGGATCGCTGGGGTAGGTTCAGGATTGGAGGAGTCACTTTCCAGGCGGGTGGTCCGAGTGTGCGTTGCGTCATGACGACGACGGATCAACTTACGGGTGAACGCGGGAAAGAACCGTTGTCCACCCTCGCGACCTTTCGACGCAATCCCAAGGACTCCACCCAGATACTCTTTGCCCAGAATCTGATCCACGAGACAAAGGGCGGCGTGATCAAGGTCGGTGATTCACTCACGCTGCTTTGATGATGCCTATCGGGTGTCCAAGGCGGCGAGGCATGTGGCTACAAGTAGAGGACCCACTTGCGCGATTCTTGGCCGCACTCGTGCATTGATATGCAAGACCGGGCGCGACGAAGCGCGCCCCTCCAGGTTGGCAAGCACTGTCAATCGGTTGTTCGGCGATTGGATCGATGCTTCGTACCGTTAACCCGCCGATTTTACGGATGGACGCCGATTTCGCACTCATTCCGCTGAGAACCAATCTGCGTGAATGAGTGCAATCGGAGGACGGTGGAGCGGGTGAAGCTGTGCGCGTCTACTTCGCTGCCGGAGCAGGCACGGCGGGCGCGGGGGGAGCTGCAGGTTCCGCTGAGGCGGTTGGCATCGCGGCGGCGGGCTTTTGCCAGAAGTAGTGGCCGTGGCGGCGGCGATGCCAGCATACGGCTGCTACGCCCGCGACAATGAGAACCAGGAGAAAGAGGAAGAACCTGCGCCGGGCGGCGGCTTTCTTGTCCTTGTAGGGATCGTCGAGCGAGCGGATGGAGTTCGGCGGCAGGACTGCGCGTTCCGTGAGGCGTGTGCCGAAGGGGATGTTGATCTTGACGCGCCCGTTGATCGCCCAGCCGTTGCCCTCGAGGATGGGACCGAGTGTGCGTTGGCGGAGCTTGAGCCAGGCGATGAGCATGGCAGGACCGGAGATGAGAAGGATGATTCCGAGGAACGCCAACGGATACTGCCAGGCCTTCATGCCAAAGATATACCCGATGATCAGCGTGAGCACGCTGACCGCGCCGGTCACGGCCACGCCGACGGCGGCGACCGCGCCGATGTCCATCTTCTTGGGTGGTTCGGCCGGCTTTGCGGCGGCAGCAGCCTTGTCCGCATTCGCCGCCTTGTCTGCCGCAGCGGCAAGCTTTGCGTTTGACGCGGCATCCGCGGCGGCGGCGCGTTTCGCGACCTGCTCCTCGATCATTCGGAGGAACTTCTTGTACGGTGAGAAGAATGCCTGCCGGATGCTGATGGGATTGTCGACGATGCTCGTGATGGTTGCATCCCAATCGCGCCCTTTCCTGTCATAGAAAAGACCGTTGCGGCCGACAAAGAGGTAGTCGCTGTCGCCTTGGGTGAAACATGCGGCGATCTTCATGGTTTCGCCGGGGCGCTTGAGATCGCAGTAGGCGATGTAGGCCTTGCTCATCGCTGCGAGGGCACTCGGTGCATCGACGCGGACGCAGAACTCCGTGCTGCGGCTGTCGAGGTAGAGCGTACCCGCCTGGAAGACGGCCCAACGATCCGGTGAGTAGAAATCGTTGAAATTGACGAAATTCCGGACGATCGTGCCCAAGTCGCGGGAGAGCAGCATGATTTTTTCAAGGCTCGCAGCGGCTGCAAACTCGTCCGCTAATTCCAGGTCCGCCGCAATCAGTTTTCCCAAGGCATCCTTTTGGTTGGCGGCAAGCAGGGCCTTGACCCGGTCGAGTCCGAGTTTCTCCACACTCGCGCCGCCCTTGACGGCGGAATGGGCGTCGTAGGCCGCAACCTTCGCCTTGAGCGTGGACCAATCCGCTTCCGTCAGACTGGTCTTTCCGCTGCCAAAGGCAGGCGTGACTGCGTCGCGGAGGAGCGCAGCGACTGCGCCCGACCAGGCAGGATTCACTCCGTCGAGGAGGGGAAGCGGTTTGCCTGCTTCAACGCGCGCGAGCGGCAGGCCGGTGATTTCCTCGGCGGTGATGGAAAGGTCCTTGGCTGCGACAGCGAGGTATTCGGATTCCGAGCGGTTGAGTGCGGCAAGCGCACGGCTGTCGAAGGACGCCATGCGTGTGCGGGCGAAGTAGTCATCGACCTTTACGCGCACGGCCTTGACCGCGGCACTGGCACCAGCGGTGGCGGCACCGAGCGTCAGAATGTCGGGGGTGGATCCCTTTGCATTCCAATCGGAATAGGCAGCGAGATCGGAATAGAATGCGTCGATTTGTGCCTGGCTGATTCCCTGCGCACCGGACCGATCAGGAGCGCCGCCATGGGTTGCAATGATGTCGGCAATCAGGGCCTTGATCGCATCGTCATCAGTGGAGGCCGGTGTGATGACTCCGTCGCCATTGAATTTGGTCGCCGCATAAACCTTGGTGAGGCTGGCAGCCTGGGAGAGAGAGATGCCGGAGGCGTTTGCTTCGCCGAGACCTGAGAGCATTTCCTTCGCAGCGGAGATGAC
>CAUJJL010000073.1 GCA_963205455.1 Verrucomicrobiota bacterium | reverse complement strand
CGCCGTCTCTGAAACCACACGGTCGCCTTCCTTCCATTTCTTCACGGCCGAACCGAGTTCGGCAACCACTCCACCGAATTCGTGACCCAGCACGACCGGATAGTTGACCTGCCAGCTATGCGACGATGTCCATTGGTGCAGATCGCTCCCGCACACACCGACGGCCTCGACCGCCAGGATCACGTCATCCGGACCAGGCACCGGACGCTCGAATTCGCGGAGCTCCACACTGTGGGGCTCTGGGGCAAAATTGACCACTGCTGGGGACATAGTCATACCGCACCAACCTGCCCCCACGCGGCAGATCAGTCACGACGGAAATCGACGATTCTCCAACCGCCGCACCGAGTCATGAATATTCCCCCCCTTGGAGAGCCGCGAGCCGCCGCGCCTTCACCAGTAGAACCTTCCGCTCTCGTCGTAAAATCATCCCCCCAACCGCTTGACATTGCAAACCAACCAGGAGGGGCCCGCACCGTCGTGACCGGCTTATAAAGCTGCACCTAACCACTCGCCCAGCGGGAAACCCCACCTCCCCATGGCCCCTCAGGTCTTCAATCGCTTGATGAATTCCGCCTCGAAGAGTTCGTAAACGAGCAATCGTTCCTCGATGAAGATGACTTCGATCGCCCCGTCGCTGGCGTAGGCAAAAACAATGCGATATTTGCCGACGCGCAGGCGGTAGTAACCGCTCAAGGTCCCTTCCAGTGCCCTGATGTCGCCGCGTTCCGCACCGAGGTCCTGCAAAGCGTGCTTGATCGCGCGCCGCGGCTCGGGGGCCAGTCGCTTGGCAAATTCGACCACCTGAACTGCCGGGCGCAGCACACGATTCATTCGGGGATATCGTCGAGCTTGCCGAACTTGGTCTTGCCCGCCCTATGCGCGCGCACCGCTCTCATCGCCGCTGCATTGCCCATGATTTCGAGCGTCTCCGCCACGGCTTTCATCCGCTCGTAGCCCATCACGTAGGCAACGGGATCATCGTGGCGGGTGACGGTCACAACCCTCCCCTTCTCCACGGCCCTGACCAACGCCGGAAAGCTATTTTGCCCTTCCGAGATACTAACGGTAGATTTCATGGAAATCTATGTATCATAGGTCTGCTGGGAATCAAGCCACACGACGCACCGGGGGTATGAACCGGGTACATAGGTAACACTTTATCCGGAGGACATCTTAGGCTGCCGTCCTCTGCCTATAATGTTGTCATGTTGCACTATCTATTTTCCCAAACTTGACGCATGATGCGCGATGCGCGATGCTTATCTCATGAGAACAACGCTGAATCTTGATGACGACGTGCTGGAAACGGCGAAGGCCTTGGCTGCAAAGCAGGCTAAGCCGCTGGGTGAGGTGGTTTCTGCTTTGCTCCGCCAGGCGGTGGAGCCCCGCCCCCAGGTGTTGAGCGAACGAAATGGCCTCCCGCTGTTCCCGGTGTCCCAGGGAGCCAGACCGGTGACGTCGGAGCTCGTGAGGGAGCTATTGGATGAAACGCCATGAACCGCTACCTTCCCGATGTGAATGTGCTGTTGGCGCTGCTCGATCCGATGCACGTCCATCACGACGCGGCGCACCACTGGTATGCGCAGCGCTCGCCCCTGCGCCTGCTGACATGCTCCCATCTCGAAAACGGCGTGATCCGGGTGGCGAGCCAGCCAAGGTACCCGAACTGCCTCGGCACCAGCGGGCGGGTCAGGAAAGTCCTGCAACATTTCGTCGAAAAAACGGAAGCCGAATCCTGCGGGCGCGAAGTCTCGCTGTTGGATGATGGGGTTCTGCTGCAACCGGAATCGCTCACGCCCTCAAGGGTCGCGGACCTGTATTTATTGGCCTTGTCAGCAGCACAGGGCGCGAAGCTGGCCACCTTCGACTGGCGGATCCCTGCCGCAGCCGTGGCGGGTGGGCCGGATTCGCTGGAAGTCATATCCGTGGGGGTGGGTTAAGTTTCCGCGATGATAACTCCGCTGATGCGCTTAAACCCGAGTCCACTTCTTCAAGCTTGCGCTTCAGCCGGTAAGTGGGTGCAGAGACGGCCCGCATCGCCTCCGGCGCCCGCGAACTTACGGAGCAGAAGTTGCAAAGCGATACCGCTTCTACCGCCGTGTTGCCACCTCGACGTGGGAAGTCACTGCGTTTCTGAACTGTTTCAGGCGGTGGAAGGTCAGGTAGTTTGAATTGTGCTGGTTCATGGCTCCGCCAACCTCGTCATCGTAGGCGGTTCGCGAGACGATCAGCAGGTCGTCCCCCTCCACGAGCCAGTCGAGATACTGAAATCCGTGAGTGCTCACATCCGTGTGGTGCAGAATCACCTCATGGGGCGTCCATGTGCGCAGGTCCGTGGAGGACATCAGCACCTGGGCATTCCGGATGCGCTCAATGTTTCCCTTGGCATAGGGTGGCAACGTCGCATTCGAAATCGTCCAGTAGCGTCTGCTCGGGGCATCCCACCGGATCACGAACTTTTTGCAGCCACCGGGAAAATCGATGAAATCCTTGTCAGCGTCGAATGTCGCCGTTCTGCCGTCGCCCGAGATGCGCACGATCGCAGCCTTTTCCGGCAGATCGCGATAGTCGACACGCAGGATGTCGACGATGCCGCCCTCCGGTGTCACGACGGCATTGCCCTCAAGCCATCCGCCAAACCTGCCGCCGAGCCAGGACTTGTTGTGAGGCAGTGCATTGGATGCGGTCCAGTTTGATGCCTTCAGCAGATCCGCATCCTCCGGCGCCGAAAGCATGAAGACCCGAAACATCGTGCCCCATTTCTCACCGCCTTTTTCATCCTCCATCGCGCGCCAGATGCGGCCGTCATGTACGATCACGGGCGTCGGCGCCGTGTGATAGGAAATGTCGGGGAAAAGCCGTCCGCTGTCGCCGTCCTTTGCCTCCGTCCAGGTACGCCCTCCATCGGTCGACCTGCGAATCACCGCGTGACCATGCCGGTGACTCGCCGAGGTTCCCATCAGATAAACCGCTCCCCGGTGAGGAAAGATGCTCGCCCAGAACAGGTCCTCCACACGGCTGATCTGTTCCCAGGACTTGCCCTTGTCGGTGGAGCGGTAGACGCGTGTGATGGCTCGCGTCTTTTCGGTCGAGCCGGGCCCGAACTCGTCGTGCTTGGCGAGATAGGTTCCGTCCGGAAGTACGCAGATGCCAGCAGACCCCAGGTAGATCTTGCTGGATTTCGGACTATGCGCAATGACCACGCCGGGAACCTTGGACTGATCAGGCGAAGCCAGGGCCCTCCCGCTGCAGGCAATCAGGACTGCGGTGAGGATTGCCGTTAGGAAACGATGCGAATAGCTATTTTTCATGAGTAAGTTCGGGGTCGAGGGAAGAGTCGGCTTTCAGGATCGTACCTGCGGTCATTCCGGAATGCTGACGACGAAAATCTGGTCATGGCCCGCGCCCTCACTTCGAACGTTCCGGGTATAGGCGATTCGCCTGCCATCCGGCGAAAAGACACAGGCAAACGGACGCGGTGCGTGAGCAGCATCTTGCACGGGTTTGGTGAGCCGCCGGGTTTCTCCGGTATCCGAATTCGTGATACACACGCTTCGGTCCATCACGTGTGCGATCCACCGGCCATCGGGACTCCAGGTGAAGGCCGACGCGATATCGTGGATGTTGTGAGTGACCTGACGCGGCGTTCCACCATTCGGAGAAATCGTCCAGAGTTGCACGACCCCACGGTCATCCTTCATCAGGAACGCAATCCGGGAACCATCGGGCGCGCTCTTTAGCCAATGCCGCGGCGCCGCCACAACTCCCGGAAAGCGCCTGTCATCCGTGTGTGTGAGTCGGCGCTGCCGGGTGCCAAGCGGCGGAGCGGGACGTCGCAACGGAGTGCCTTCAAGGGGGCCATCCTCACCCCGCATGGTCAGGTCTTCCGGAAGATCCACGAGAAAAACTTCCGCGTGGGACGTTCCCCGAGGGGACGTCACGGTTCCCTGAAAAGCAAGGGCGTAGCGCTGTCGGGTGCCGTCAGTGCGGACATATCCATCGTTGCCCACCCATCCTTCTTCACAGGCCCGGGAAATCTCGTCCGAGCCGGGACGAGGCCGGTTCACCGTCCGGGTCACCAGCACGGAAAACCAATCACCTCCGTGATTTCTCGGGTGAGAATCTCCGACTGCCACAGGTCCCAATGGAGCGGCTACCCCCACATTGCGCTGGTTGATGTCGTGCCCATCCGCCGCTTCCGGTCCCAAACGCGCGAGCACTTCGTCGTCATAAGTGAAACTCACCCTTTCGCCATCGTGACTGAACATATGCACATGGGAGCCGCCGCGCAGCGCCCCCGGCACAAACGGCGGGGCATAGGTCGCCGCATCCAGCGGGTGAACGGAAATTGAATCCGCGACATCCACCATGACACCCTGTCGTCGGGACATCCCATAACTCCACTCCGGCGTCGGGTGCTCCGGCCCGAGAATGAATATCACGCGCGGATCCCGCGGGTGGGCGGTCACCACTCCGCAGGCGCCCCCATTCCGCGCGGTGTAGAGCACCTGCTCGACTCCGGTGGCAACATCGACCCGCTCGATCGTCGTTCCCGTGAACTGATCATCGCGGGCACGCGTGTCATACACAATCCACTGGCTGTCCGAAGACCAGACATTCGCATTCGTCAGGATGTGAGCCTTGGGCGCCGAGGTGAGTTGGCGTTCGGATGCAGCGAGCGGTGTTGTCATTGACACGGCAAAAAGCAACGCGGGCCTCAGGCTGCTCATCCTGAATGTCCTTCGGCTTCGAGGCTCCATGACAGGCATGATCTCATGCGACCCCATGAGCCGCAACGGGCACCTTCATTCTCAGAAAGAGGGCGCGCAGGTCGGAAACCACCTTTCCGTAAAGAGCACGCGATTCCTCGGACACGATCATCTTGGGGGCTCCTGGACAAAATCCACGGGCATCAATGCCCGCGGCAACGTTCAGCGGAAAGGTGAGCTGATCGACGATACGCCCCACCTCGACCATGGCGGCCGCAAGTTTCCGGGTATCGCCAGGTTGTCCTTCCGCACCCATGCGATGGAGTGAAACCATCCACTCGGGCACGATATTGACCAGTCCACCGATCGCACCCGCCGCTCCCATGGAGAAGACTTCAGGCAGGCGCGTGTCCGCTCCTGACATGACCGAAAAATTCTTCACCTTGCCGAGCGAAATCAGCTCACGGTGATAATTGAATTCCGCGCCGCTTTGCTTGATGCCGCACATCATCGCACGATCGGCAAAATCGGACACCACGTTCAATTCGATGCGTTTCCCGGTCAGCTCCGGAAAGTTGTAGAGCATCACCGGAAGATCCACCCGCTCCGCGACGTGCAGAAAATAGGCGAGCTGATCTGCGGGGGACACCGGATAGAACATGGGCGGCATAAGCGCCACGGCAACCGCTCCGACCTCCTTCGCAAAGCGTCCGAGCTCGACCGCGGCACGCGGCCGGATGTCCGTGATATTGGCCATCACCGGCAAACCTCGCGAAAGCTCAAGCACGGACCTGAGCGCGACCTTCCGTTCCTCGATGCTGAACTGCGGAAACTCGCCCGTGCTGCCCAACGCAAGTATGCCATGGATCCCATGGCCGCGCTCAAACTCGATCAAAGCCGCAAGAGCGGCACGATCGATCCGGCCCGCCTCATCGGTCGGTATCCACAAAGCGGAATAGATGCCTTTCGGCCTGAATGAAGAAGACATAGGCAGATGACGGCTTGGACCAGACGGAACTCGATTCTCGCATGGACGATTCCCAGCGCGTCTTGATTGGCGACAATTGCGCAGGGCCAAAAGGATTCGTCAACTAAAAACGTTTTAGCACTTAACACCCCTATCTCGCTCTTCATACGCGTATTTGTAACGGAACGCTTGGCAGTGCGGGCAAGCCACTGGATCGTAGCGAAAGACCCCGCTACTGCAGCCGCAACGGCAGCGAACGGAAGCGGCGGTTCAGTTCCCTAAGCTTGGCCGCCGTGGGGGCATTGTCGCCCATCCGGATCGTCTGCGAGGGGAGAAAGTTGTCCACCACGGCACAGTATTCGTCGTTCACCATGATGCCTAACAGTTCGCCCGTCTTGCTCAATACGAGGTCGCCACGCGACGGCGAAAAATCCCCAAACAGCCGTCTGAAAAGCCTGTTGTCCATGCGCACGTAACTCTCATAGCCCGGCTCAAGCTTGAAGGGCACCTCACCATACCCGGCACCTCCGTTGGAGATCAACACGGCCTCGGGAAACTTGAACGGATCGAGCGCCATCTGGTATACCTTCGCTCCAAGGCTTTGAATCTGGGCGGGAGTCACGGGAACCGCGACCACCCGTGGATCCACAGACAGGAAAATCATTTCAGGCGCCTTCTCCGAATAGCTTCCTTTCCGGAAAACCGCCGTGAGGCCTTCCCAGTTCTCCGGCACCTCGCGAAGGCTCAGCGCCGTGTCCTCGACATGAAGGATCGCATAGGTCGCACGGCCGTCCGTGACCAGAACCGTGCGCGCCATCTTGTTGCGCTCGATCGGGCCCAGCAGATTCCTCCGCGATGCCGTGAACGACATCTGCACGCGGTTGGCCATGAACTCGCTGAACAGGGTGTTGGCGCTCACCGGGCGGTTGTCGCGGATCTCCTTGGTGAGGGAGGTGGACTGCTCCGCGAGCTGCCCCACCCCCTGCGCCAGTTGCGTCGCAGTCTCCTGCACACGAATGCGCTCCTGGCGCTCCGCCACCACCTGGGTCTTGAGCGTCTCGGCGGTCTCCTGGAGAATTTCCTTTTCCCGCTCCGCCACTTTCACCGCAACGCTGAGCCCCTCGATCCTCGCCCGGGCCTGGACCTGCTGCTCATTGAGCGAGACGAGCTGACGTGCCTGATCCTCCGCCTGACGGCGCTTCTCCTCCAGTTCCCGCTGCGTCTGCGCAAGACGTGCACGGTTAAGCTCCGCCTCCTTCTCTGCAGCCGCCATTCTTGTCACAAGGTCGCTCCGCTGCGATTCAAGTGAGGCGACATTCTTCTCCCGGGCCTCCAATTCCTCCTGGGTCCTCTCCAGCCGCCGGGCCACGACCTCGCGCGCCGCCTGCTCATCCGCCAGGGACAGCTTCATGGTGTCGAGGATATCCTGTCGCTGCGACGCAGGCGAACTCGGCGCTGCAGGCGCCGGTGTGCGCGCAATGCGCGACGGCTCGGCCTGCTCCCAACGCGTCAGGGCGAGCAGGTTGAGCAGGAGGAAATCGCAGAGGATGAGAAGGAGCGTGCGATTCATGGCATGCCACCCGGCTGAACCGCTGCAGCTGCCGGGGACGCCTCACCCGACGACGCCTGTCCATCGAGAATCAACTGTCTCTTGAATTGCCGCACATGCCGGATCTTGATCAGCGCCACGCAAACGATGCCGAACATGTTCGAGGAATACGCCGCCAGCAGATTGGGCTGGATCAGCCCAAGCACCTGGAGGACGAGCGCGGTCGCCGTGCCGGCGATGCCGAGGTATAGTCCGCCATCGAAAAGGTTCTCCTCATTCTCCATCAGCTTCAGCTTGAGCTGGGGCGGCGCCGACGACTGCGCGATCTCTGAGATCTTTCGCAGGCAAATCAGAAACCAGACAATCTGGATGATGGCAAAAAGTCCGATGGAAATCAGGGTGGTCGTGTCCATGGCTAACGTGGGTTCAACAGTCTTGAGTGAAGCGGGATCGGAAAGTGTGGCGAGAACGGGCACCGCGAGCCTGATGGCAAATTCGGAAGGAGGCGGAGCATTGAACAGGGATGGCTCGGTGAAAACAACGATCAGCGCCGCACAGAGTGCACCGAGGACTGCGGTCGTCACTGAGGGTCGCGGTCCCGCGGAACGGCGCACGACCGCGCGTCGCACCGCCTCCAGAAGAAGGCAGCATCCCGCAAGAAAACCAAGCCACTTGACCGCGAGGGCCAGGTTGGGAAATGCAAGCGACAGCCGTGCCACCGCCGAAAGCGCCGGCCCTCGCCCGTGGTTCACCGGCACCTGCTGACGGAGCAGCAACTGGACCGCACCCTGCCCGTCCCGCGCAGCGAGGGCGAGGTCATCAAGTCCGGTTTTTCCAAATTGCAACAGGTAGGTCGCTACCCGGTCCGCCGAACCCGAGAAGAGCGCCGCCGCGTAGATGAGCGCAAAATCGTCCGGCGCCACACGCGCGAAATGCGCGTACTCGCCCAGCGTTTTCCGATCATCGGCAAGCCGGAGCAACTCACCAAGCTGCACCCAGTCGAGTCTCTTGCCGAGCGAAAGCAGATCCAGATAGACCCCTTCGAGCTCTCCCATGTCCATCCGCCCTGAGGCGATCTCCGCCAGGTTTCGAAGGTCACGCTGCAAGGGAGCTGAAAAATGCTCCCCCTGATACAGCAGCGCCGCGAGAAGAATGACCGCCTCAAGCGTCTGCCCACCGGGACTCTTCACTGGGACAAACTGACTGGTAACGCCCACCTCCCGGGTGCGCAGCAATGCCTGGACGCCCAGCGAACGCGAGTTTTGGAGGTAACCGCGCAACGTGCTCCTGGCCCTGTCCGTTATGAAGAACGTGAGAACCGGTGTGCTTCCCGAATGGCCCTTGCTTTCCTCAAGCTTGAAAAGGGGATCAAGAAAAGGATCCCACCCACCCCAGGGAACGAGCGTGGGCTGGCGAGCACTCGCCTCGGCGATCTGGGCGCTGAGCCCGGCCAGGCCCGGATCATCCGTGCGTCGGGCGGCAGTTAAAAACAACGCCGCCGGTCCGAGCTTTTCGCGCTCGAGCAACTGACGCCCAAAGTCCGAGATCGAAGGACTCCCCTCCCCTGCGGCCTTCAGCAATGCCGGTGAAAGGGAGCGCAGATTCACGGGCAATGCCCAAGATGCCAGCAACAGCAGTGCGCCGAGCAGCATCCCTCCCACAACCGCTACTCGCAAAGGTCTGGAGCGATGTGACGAAGTCATCGGGCGAACTATTGGTTTGCGGGATTCGATCTCAGATCCACGCTGCTTGATTCATCGACCGATGCCCTTGCGAATTGTTCATTACAATGACCCGATCCTGCGACAAAAAGGCGGAAAAGTCACCGTCTTCGATGCGGAGATTGCGCGACTGGCAGACGAAATGATCGCCGCCATGAACGATGCCGATGGCATCGGGCTCGCCGCCCAGCAGATAGGCCGTGCACTGCAGCTCTGCGTGGTCGATCTCGCTTCGGCCAAACGGAATTTCACGTGGTCGCTGGACGGGGTTGCCACGCCCTTGGAGCTCATCATGCCCATGGCATTGGTCAACCCTTCGATCACTGTCCTTCCCTCCGACAAGTTGCCCTACGAAGAAGGCTGTCTGTCCTTCCCCGGCATCCGGGGCGATGTCATCCGCCCCGACCGCATCAGTGTCGCCTTTCAGGATCTCCATGGCATCGCCCATACGCTGACCTGCGATGGCCTGCTTGCCCGCTGTATCCAGCACGAGGTGGACCACCTGAACGGAGTGCTCTTCATAGACCGCATGGAAAAGAAGCTGAGACAGAGACTCGACCCTGAAATCAAGGAGCTGGCTGCTCTTACCAAGGCGTCGGAACCACGCACCTGATTGTCCCGAGCGATCGACTGCGATCCATTCCCCACCTTCAAAAATCCTATCATGAGCCAGAAATCCGACGGCATGAACTACGCCCCCCAGGGGAAACCAAGCCCGGTTGTGAAACCAGGTGAATTCATCTTTGCGGCCGCGCATCTGGACCACGGCCACATCTACGGACAGTGCAATGGACTGCTTGAAGCTGGCGGCGAACTCGCCCTGGTCTATGATCCGGACCCCGCAAAGGTAAAGGCCTTCATCGAGCGCTATCCCCAGGCGAAACCCGCTCGCTCACTGGACGAAATCCTAGACTCGCCTGACATCCGACTCGTAACAGCAGCCGCGATTCCAAGCGAACGAGGTCCCATCGGCTGCCGGGTCATGGAGGCGAGCAAGGACTATTTCACCGACAAGACTCCCTTCACCTCGCTTGATCAGCTCGATCAGGCCAAGGCAGTCGTCGCCCGGACCGGCAGGAAATACTCCGTCTATTACAGCGAACGCCTCCACGTCGAAAGCGCGATGTTTGCCACCGACCTGGTCAACCAGGGCGCCATCGGACGGGTGATCCAGGTGATCGGACTCGGTCCGCATCGCATCGGACCCAAGGAGAATCGACCCCGCTGGTTCTATGAGAAGGCGAAATACGGGGGCATTCTCTGCGACATCGGCAGCCACCAGTTTGAGCAGTTTCTCACATTTTCAGGGGCAACTGACGCGACGGTGACCCAGGCAGCGGTGGGCAACTTCAACAATCCCGACACGCCCGAACTCGAAGACTTCGGAGAGGCCTCGCTGCTGGGCAACAACGGCTCGTCGAATTATATCCGCGTCGATTGGTTCACCCCCAAAGGACTGAGCACCTGGGGCGACGGACGCACCACAATCCTCGGCACGAAGGGCTACATCGAACTTCGAAAGTACGTCGATGTTGGGCGCGACAAGCGCGGTGACAATGTCTACATCGTCGATGACGCCGGCGAACGCTACATCAACGTTGCGGGGCAGGTTGGATTCCGGTACTTCGGAGAATTGATCCTCGATTGCCTCAACCGGACCGAAAAAGCGATGACCCAGGCGCACACGTTCAAGGCGGCGGAGCTCTGCTTGCGCGCCCAGTTGGCGGCGAGGAAAATTTCCTGATTCTGCGCGTGCGAAACCCGGCAATAGTCCGGAACCCAGGGACTGAGTTCCTTCTCCAGCATGGCCTCCTCCATCGCAACCCGCACCGGTGATGACGGAAAGACCCGCCTGATCTACGGGCAGCGCGTCTCGAAGGCACATCCCCGCATCGAGGCAGTAGGAGCATTCGACGAACTCAATGTCGCCCTCGGGGTCGCCAAGGCAAACTGTCCCTTGCAGGCCCGCCGCGACTCCCTGATCCAACTGCAGTCGGACCTGATCGCACTCATGGGCGAAATTGCCTGCGATCCCAATGACGCTTCGCGGTACGCATCTTCGAACTTTCCCAAAGTCAATGCAGACACCCTCGCCCGCATCGACTCCGGAATCGCCGCCATCGAATCACGCAACCTCCGATTCGACGGATGGGCCACCCCGGGGGCAAATCCGCATGCCGCCGCCCTGGAGATGGCCCGCACGGCCGCACGGCGCGCGGAACGCAGGCTCGTCGCGCTGGTTGACGAGCGAAGCGACGCCGTCAGACCACTGGTGCTGCAGATCGCCAATCGTGTCGCAGACCTGCTTTGGCTGATGGCGCGTGAAGCAGAGGCTGACGCCTGAACGCGCATCTCACGCCGCAAGCGTTCATCGCGTTCAGAGAAGATCCGCCGCAAGCTCGGCGAGGCGGGAGCGCTCGCCCTTCGTGAGTTTGACGTGCGCGTGCAGAGCCTGGCCCTTCATGCGGTTGTGCGCATAGACCAGGCCATTGCTGCGCGCATCGACGTAGGGATTGTCAATCTGGGCCGGGTCGCCGATCAGGACGATCTTTGACCCCTCGCTGATGCGCGTGATCACGGTCTTAACCTCGTGAGGGGTCAGTTGCTGTGCCTCGTCGAGAATGAAAAACCTGCGGGCAATCGAACGTCCGCGGATGAACGCGAGCGCCTCGATCTCGACGAGACCGGACCTGAGCAGACGCTCGTAGGGCTTGGTCGGCGCCGAGGGAAGGCTGAGCCCAGGTGAAGAAACGGTTGCGGGTTGCGGAGCGGCCATCAGAGCCATCACCGTATCGCGCTTCCTGGCTTTCTTTTTCGCAACCTTCTTGGTGGCGAACTGGGGCTCCTTGATCGGCTTCGATGGAATCAGCACCTCAAGCGCATCGTGATACGGCTGCAGCCAGGGCTTCATCTTTTCCTCAAGCGATCCCGGCAGGAACCCGATGTCCTTGCCGAGGGCAAACACCGGGCGGGAGATCGACAGGCCGTCATATCGCCCGCTCTCATCACAGGTCTGATGCAACGCGCAGGCTGTCGACAACAGGGTCTTGCCGGTGCCCGCCTTCCCAAAACACGTGATCAGTGAGATGCTGTCGTCGAGCAGGGCGTCCATGAAGAACTGCTGCTCCAGATTGCGCGCGCGGATGGGAATGCCACCGGGAGCCTTCACGTACTCAGGAATCTTAAGGCGCTTCACAATACCATCGCCGAACCAGCGCGCCGGCATTGTCTTGTCCTGATCCGATCGCAGCAGGACGTACTCATTCAGGAAAAGTCCCTCGGCCGCCCCTGTCCCGATATCGAGTTCGCCCTCGGAACAAAAACGCTGCATCTCATACACGGTGACCGGAATCTCCCGGTAGGACTGCTCATCGACTTCCGGAACCTTGTCATTGAGGTAGTCTTCGGATTCGAGTCCAACTGCTCGTGCCTTGAGCTGAACATTGACATCCTTCGTGACAAGAATGGTGGGAGGAGGAAACTGTTCCTGCACAAACAGCGCACAGGCGATGATGCGATTGTCCTTCTTGGTGAGATCCGGAAGAATCGCGCGCAGCCGTAGCATGGCAGGCGTGTCTGTTCGATTCTCAATCAGGTAGCGGTTGATGATGACAGAAAGTGTCCCGCCATTGGAAAGCCGTACGCCCTCCAGCATCGAACGTGAATCTGGAAGTAGCTCCTGCAGGATCCGATGGACGCGACGCGCATTTCGCCCGCGCTCCGTGGACTGCTCCGTCTTGATGGCATCGAGCTCCTCGAGCACCTCCACCGGGATGGCGAGGTTGTTGTCCTCAAACTTGAATATCGATTGAGGGTCGTGAAGGAGAACATTGGTATCCAGGACGAAGGTCTTGATCTTCGTGGATACCTTGAGTTGCGATTGAAGGGCAGGAGTCCCGCTCAGATGTTCCATCGCTTTGTGAATAACATGGGAGTAACCCAATAGCCCCCGGGTGTCGATGACCGACTTCACGAGCGACGTATAAACCTGAACTGGCGCCGATTAACAAAGAAATCGGCTCGCCTGCAGCGTGCGATCCAACGTCGCGAAAACGAAGACAGAGGTATATTTGGGCAAAAAAAGAGGGCGGGCTGCCTACCCCTAAGCAGTCCGCCCATTGCTTTCTTTGTTACCCCAAATCTCCCGCTAAGCGGGAGAAGTTATAACCAGAACCACAGAGAAAGACGCTGAATACCTCGGAAATGTTCGAAATCAGACGCGATATTTTCTTAGAAAACAATTAACGTACTGATTATCAGTATTCTATAACACATCACTAACCATCAAAATCCGCCTTCGAACGGTAAACGCGGCGATGCCTTCTTCCTGGGTGCCGTCCAAAGACGGATCCAGTATTCTGCCAGGCCCCGCATGCTGATGTGCGCCAACCCTTCCTGGGATACTGTCTCCTTAAGCTCCTTCACCACGGAAGCCCGTTCACGCAAATAGGCCTTGAGTTCGACCTCCAGACGACCTGCTGCGTCATGCTCATTTGGAATATTCCGACAGATCGCCAGAACTTTCTCCTGCCAATGCTGTCTCTCATCTCCATGTGTGCGAACGTAGTCGGAAAGCACTTGCTCTGCGCGATTGAGACCCATGTGGCGAACGTGATGCATGTTGCTCCAAAAACAATGCCATTCCCACGCGCACCAAGGCATTGCATTCTGCGCGCGCGGCACTAAACTCTGTCTGTTCCTCCAACCCTCCATGTGGCA